>JBBDWV010000031.1 GCA_040902655.1 Mycobacteriales bacterium | reverse complement strand
CGCGGATCGTGTCGAGGGTGTAGGTCTTGCCGGTCCCGGCCGGGCCCACCAGCACGGCCACCCCGTCGCTGGTCCCGGTGAGCGCGCGCACCGCCGCGGCCTGGTCCGAGCCGAGCGTCGGGGTCGCGCCGATCACCGGGTCTACGACGCTGGGCGGGAGCGGTGCCCTCGTTGCCCGGGCGGTGTCCGCTGTGTGAAGGAAGCGGCGCTCGACCGCGAGTAGCTCGACCGACGTCCACCGGCCGCCGTCGTCGCCGACCGGCACCACCACGGGCGAGGCCATGACCCGGGCTACGACACGTTCGAGGGTGGCCATCGTGGCTCCCTCGCCGATGCGCGCCGCGACGGCCGCCACGAGCTGGGGACGGGTGAACGTCGAGTCGGTCTCGGTCAACTGCCGGCACAGGTGCGCAACCCATTCCTCGGGGTCCACCACCCCGTCGACCACGATCGCTCCGGTCGGGGTCTCGACCTGTTCGGGGAGCCGCCACACCTCCGCCACATCCGGTACCCGGCCGTCACCTGCGCTGGCGATGAGGGCTTCGGCGGCGTCGGGTCCCCAGCCGACGTCGAGGGCCTCGGCCTTCCATGCGGTGTCGAAGCGTTCGTGTTCCACTTCGGGCTTGTTGCGCCTCGTGGCGAGTACAGCTTCCTGGCGGCCCGCTGGGCTGTCGGGAGTCCCGGTTGCTTCGAGCCAGTCCTCGATCTCGCGAGACCGCTTGGAGAACAGGTCGCACAGCGCTTGGGGGACACCGGCGATCTCGGGGACGTGGCGGCCGGGCCGCCACTCGATACCGAGCCGCTGGGTGAGCTCGGCCCGCAAGACGGTCTGGAACACCTCACCCGCGGCCCGGACGGAGCGGTAGAGGCGGGGCGAGTGGAACGCCGACCAGCGTCCGTCGGGGCCTTCGACGAGGTTGGCGACCAGGGTGTGCCAGTGCAGCAACGGGTCACCGGCCCGGCTGGTGCGATGCCGGAACGTCGCAGCCACGACACCCTGGCCGGGCAGTGCCCGGAGCCGGGCCGCGGCTGCGGCGTGTGGATCCCGGGCGGCGAGGTCATCGAGGAACGCTTCATTCCCGGTGCCCCGCCGGACGTGGATCGCTTCGCGCTCGAGCCAGCCCAGGGCTTCGCGGACCGCGGTCTCGCCGGCGTCGATGATCGCTCCCTGCACTCTCGGGTCGTCGGACACGGCGTAGAGGACCGACACCGATTTGGGGGTCTTGAAGGTCAGGTCGAATCCCGGCACGCGGCGGGGGTGGGCACGGATCGTCTCGCCGTTCGGAGTGAGACCGCCCGATCCCGGCGCCATTCCCGCCAGCACCGCCCGCAGATCATCCGGGACGACCTCACCGGCGAGCCCGAGGCGTTCGGCGCCGGCGCCGATCCAACGGCCCGCTGCTTCGCCGGCGCCGGTGTAGTAGTCGTCGAGCGACTGCGCGACCCCGGAGAGCTGGTAGGCCTCCTGGCCGACGCGGAGCTTGGCGATCGACAACACCTGGCCAGCGAACGGGATCTTGGTCCCGGGGTTGGTCCCGGCCGACGTCCCGGAGCCGCGAAAACCGGCGTGCACACCTTTGGTGCCTATCTGTGAACGTGATCTGGTCCAGTCCCGGCTGACTCCCGGCTGCGCGACAGGGTCGGCTGCCGCGTTACGGGTGCCGTGCTCGCCGTCGAGGGAGCCTCGTACACGGTCGAGTCGGTGCACGCAGGGGTTGGGCGTCGAGCGGGGGCAAGTACCGCTCGCCGGCCAGCAGCCGCTCGGCCTCGGCGAGCGCGGCGGCCGGGTTCGGGTAGGGACCTTGCATGGTCAGCCACGCCGCGACCTCGTAGGAGTCGAGGATGCCGTACCACCGGGCGCCGGAGCCCGCAGGGGTGCGGGTGCCGAACTCGAGGACGTCGCCCAGCGCGAGGCGGTCCGGGATCAGCCACCCCCGTCCGTAGGTGGGGTCGGGCTGCCAGAGCATCCGTCCCCAGCCGCCCGGCGCGTGTGGGTCGGGCCAAACGGTGGCCATCCACCCGGCCGCGGCCGGCGGGAGCGGGGTGTCAACCACGACCGCCGCCGGTGTGCGGAGGCGGTGGCGGCCGAATCGGGCCCAGTCGTAGCTCGATCCGGGCGGGACCGGGGCGCCCACGGCAGGCGTGGGGACTGCGGCGGGGGTGGTTGGTGTCGGTCGTCGGCGCATCAGCGGGCCTCCTTTCGGTGGCGGGATGGCCGCGACGGTACGAGGTTCGACTTCTACAGTTCCGAGGTGAGGCCGCGATCGGGGTCGTCGGGTGCCGGGTGGCGGGGTCCGAGGAGCCGTGCGATGACTCGGGGGTCGCCGTCCCAGGCGGCCAGCAGTGTGTCGTGCGGGACGCGTCGGGCGGCGTAGCGCAGGGCGATGGCCACGACGACGACGTCGTCGAGCGGACCGATGACGGGGAGGAACTCGGGGATGAGGTCGATGGGAGACAGCACCCACAGACCGGCGATCACGACTGCGAGCTTCGCCCGTCGCGGGACGGTCGGGTCCGAGCGGAGTCGTCGGACGAGACGGACGCAGTTGGGCAGGAATCCTGCGAGTTCCTTGAGGACGCCGGGTGGGAGGCGTCGGGCCAGGAGGACGAGCACGACCCATGACGCAGCGAGGGTGGCGGCGCCTACTGCGATGACTTTCCACCAGTTCATTGCGCGCCTCCCGCTGATCGTAGGGCCATCGGCGTCCCGTAGGCGCCGGTCAACGGCACCCGGCCCGAAGGGACGGTCACGGCACGCCCGGGGCTCGCGACCGCCAGCGGGTCGGAGCGGCCTTCACGAGCCCGGCCGCGATCAGAGGTCGGTACCGCAGGCTCCGCACGGTTCGTCGGCGCGGACTTGGTCGAGGTGCACGACCTTGGGGAACTCGTCGCTGTCGAAGGTGGTCTCGTCGTCTCGGTCGACGGCGAGCGCTCCGGCGCACTCGTCGAGCACCGTTTCGGCGGCATGTCGCGCGCTGCGGGAGCAGCCGTCCGGGCGGCGATCATGGCCTCGATCGTGCAGGCCGGCAGAGGATCTCGGCCCGGTAGCTGTAGGCGGCGATCTCGTCGCAGCGGCGGTGCGGGACGTGCATCACGCGGCCTCGCTGTCTTCGGTGGTGTCGGCCTCCTGCGTGGTGGTGATCCCGGCGCAGGCGGTGAGGTGGTCGACCGCGGCTTGGGCCCGGCTCGAGACGGTGACCAGGGCGCGGGCGTCGGTGCGCAGCACGCGAAGCCAGCCGGCGAGGTAGGCGGCGTGATCGGGGCGGGTCACGGCGCTGATGCCGAACTGTGCGCACCACATGGCGGCGCCGAGCTCGGCGACGAGTTCCTCGGCGGCGTAGGCGTCGCTGCCGAACCGGCCGGTGAGGTCACGGGCCAAGCGGTCCGCGTGGCCGGTCCAGTGGACGTGTTCGTGTGCGCTGGTGCCGTAGTAGTGGGCGGCCTCGTCGAACTGGGACAGCGAGGGCAGGTGGATCGTGTCGGTTGCGGGCTGGTAGCTGGCCCGGTTCCCGCCCTCGACGACGCGGGCGCCGACGGCGGCGAAGAACGCCTCGGCGGCCTCGATGCGTTCGGGGGTGTCGCGGTCGGCGAGTTCCTGGGCGCGGCGGGCGGTGATCTCGTCGGCGCCGTCGACCTGTTCGGCGGCGAACACGGTGTACGCGCGTGCGAGCAGGCGGCGACGAGGCCCGGCGGGTTCGTCGTTGTCGTCGGTGTCGGCCTTGGCGGTGGTCGGCTTCCACAGGACGACTTGGGTGCCCTTCTCGCCGCGGCGG
>JBBDWV010000030.1 GCA_040902655.1 Mycobacteriales bacterium | reverse complement strand
GGTCACAAAGGCCGAAACGATCAAGAGGGCGAAGGTTGCCTGATGCGGCACTAGGATCGCAGCGTGCGCAGGCGGAAGGGACATGCAGCGGTGGCGCTGCTCGGCCTGCTCCTGGCCGGCTGCTCGACGGCGGGTGCGGCGCCGGCCGGTGGTGACCTCTCCACCGGCCTGCAGGCACAGCAGGAGGAGCTGAACGCGCAGGCGCTGCGCACGCTGGAAGACCGCACCTGCGCCGACCTGCCGACGGCGACGGCCTTCGCCGCCCTGCCCGCCGAGCCGCTCGACTGCCTCGGCACCGGGCCGGCGCGGCCGGTCAACGCCGGTGACGGTCGGCCGACGGTGGTCAACCTGTGGGCCTCGTGGTGTGCGCCCTGCGTCCGGGAGATGCCGCTGCTGCAGGGCACCGCCGATCGCGCCGGCGACGGGGTGCGCTTCGTCGGCATCGACGTCCAGGACCAGGAGGCCAGCGCTGCCTCGCTGCTCGCGGCGACCGGCGTGCGCTACGACCAGTACGCCGATCCGCAGGGCGACGTCCGCAGTGCGGTGCGGGCGGTCGGCCTGCCGGTCACGCTGGTCTTCGACGCGCAGGGACGTGAGGTGGCCCGCCGCCTCGGCGAGGTCGAGGCCGGCTGGCTGGAGGACGCCCTGCGCGAGGCCGGCGCGGTTCTGGCCCCTCCGTCGCCCTCCTCCACCGGCTGACATGGCGCTGTCCGACGTCGTCATCGACGGACCGCTGTTGCTGGCTGCCCCCCTGGCCGTCGCTGCCGGCGTCGTCTCGTTCCTGTCGCCGTGCAGCCTGCCGCTCGTACCCGGCTATCTCTCCTACGTCGGGGGCTTGTCCGGCAGCGAGGTCACCCGGGCAGCAGCCGGCGGAAGTACCGCCGGCGGAGGCACTGCGGTGGCCCTGCGCCTGCACGGTGCCGCTCGGCGGCGGGTGCTCGTCGGCGCGTCGCTGTTCGTTCTCGGATTCTCGGCCGTGTTCACCGCCTACGGCGCCGCTGCCGGCGCACTCGGTGGTCTGCTGTTCGACCAGAGCCGCACGCTGACGGTGGTGCTGGGCGTGCTGACCGTCCTGCTGGGTCTGGTCTTCGCGGGCGTCCTGCGCCTACCGGCCCTCGGGCGGACGGTCCGGGTGAACCTGCGGCCGGCGGCGGGGCTGACGGGGGCACCACTGCTGGGCGCGCTGTTCGCCATCGGTTGGACGCCGTGCATCGGCCCGACCCTGGCCGCGGTTCTGTCCTTGTCGGCCGACAGCGCCACCGTCGGCCGGGGGGCACTGCTGGCCTTCCTCTACAGCGCCGGGCTCGGCGTGCCGTTCGTGCTGGTCGCGGCCTCGCTGCACCGGGCGATGGACCGGCTGGACGTCGTACGCCGGCACGCGGGGCTGGTCATGCAGTCAGGCGGTGTCCTGCTGGTCGCCATCGGGCTGCTGCAGATCAGTGGTGTCTGGGGAGGCTGGCTCAACGCCCTGCGCGCGTGGATCGGGGCCTACGGCACGGTCCTGTGAGTGACAGTTGCCGCCGGGCGGTCACTGCAGGACGAGCAGGAGGTCGCCGCCCTCGACCTGTTGCACGGCTCCGATCGCCAGCCGCCCGACCGTGCCGGCCAGCGGTGCGGTGATGGCGGCCTCCATCTTCATGGCCTCGATCGTGGCCACCGCCTGACCGGCCTCGACCGCGTCGCCCTCCGCGACCTGGAGCGTGACGACCCCGGCGAAGGGTGCAGCGACGTGGTGCGGGTCGCTGCGGTCGGCCTTCTCGGCGGCCGTGACCGTGGCGTCGATCGAGCGGTCGCGGACGGAGACCGGCCGCAGTTGGCCGTTCAGGATGCACATCACCGAGCGCATGCCGCGCTGGTCGGGCTCGGAGACCGCCTCGACGCGCAGCAGCAGTCGGACGCCCGGCTCGAGGTCGACGGCGTGCTCGACGCGGGTCTGCAGACCGTAGAGGAACTCCCGGGTGGGCAGCACGGAGGTGTCGCCGTACTCGTCGACGTGCGCCTCGAACTCCTGTGTCGGGGTGGGGAACAGCAGCCGGTTGAGCGTCGCGCGTGGGTGCTCGGCCAGCCCGCGGACGTCGTCCGGGCTCAGCTCGGCCGGCGGCTGCGCCGGGCGTCGCCCCTTCAGGGCTCGCGTGCGGAAGGGCTCCGGCCAGCCTCCGGGCGGGTCACCCAGCTCCCCCCGCAGGAAGCCGATCACCGAGTCCGGCAGGTCGTGTGCGCCGGGATCGGCCGCGAAGTCCTCCACCGAAACGCCGGACCCGACCAGCTGCAGGGCCAGGTCGCCGACGGCCTTGGAGGACGGGGTGACCTTGACGAGTCGGCCGAGCAGGCGGTCCGCGGCGGCGTAGGCGTCCTCGACCGCCTCGAACCGCTGCCCCAACCCCAGGGCGATCGCCTGCTGGCGCAGGTTGGACAGCTGCCCGCCCGGGATCTCGTGCGTGTAGACCCGGCCGGTCGGTGCGGGCAGACCGGACTCGAACGGCGCGTAGACCCGCCGGACGGCCTCCCAGTACGGCTCGAGATCGTTGACGGCCTTCAGGTCCAGGCCGGTCGCCCGGTCGGTCGCGTCCGTCGCCGCCACGATCGCCGACAGTGGCGGCTGGCTGGTGGTGCCGGCCATGGAGGCGACGGCGCCGTCCACGGCGTCCACCCCCGCCTGCCACGCCGCGAGCAGCGTCGCGAGCTGCCCGCCGGCCGTGTCGTGTGTGTGCAGGTGCACCGGCAGGTCGAACCGCTCCCGCAGCGCCGTCACCAGCCGGGCGGCTGCCGGCGGGCGCAGCAGCCCCGCCATGTCCTTGATCGCCAGGATGTGCGCGCCGGCCTGCACGATCTGCTCGGCCAGCCGCAGGTAGTAGTCGAGCGTGTAGAGCCGCTCCCCCGGGTCACACAGGTCGCCGGTGTAGCAGAGCGCGACCTCGGCCAGCGCCGTTCCCGTGCCGCGGACGGCGTCGACGGCCGGCCGCATCTGCTCGACGTCGTTGAGCGCGTCGAAGACCCGGAAGATGTCCACACCGGTGCGGGCCGCCTCCGCGACGAAGGCTTCGGTGACGGCCGCGGGATAGGGCGTGTAGCCGACGGTGTTGCGCCCGCGCAGCAGCATCTGGAGGCAGAGGTTGGGGACCGCCTCCCGCAGGGCCGCCAACCGGTCCCACGGGTCCTCGTGCAGGAAGCGCAGCGCCACGTCGTACGTCGCGCCGCCCCAGGCCTCGAGGCTGAGCAGCTGCGGCGTCGACCGCGCCACGTGGCCGGCCACGGCCAGCAGGTCCTTGGTCCGCACCCGCGTGGCGAGCAGCGACTGGTGGGCGTCGCGGAAGGTGGTGTCGGTGACCGCGAGCGCCGTCTGGGCCCGCAGGCCGGCGGCGAACTGCTCCGGGCCCGCGGTGAGCAGCCGCTGCCGGGACCCGTCCGGCGGCGGGCCGGCCAGCTCGATGGTCGGCAGTTTCTCGACGGGGTCGACCACCGCCGGCCACTCGCCGTGGGGCTTGTTCACCGTCACGTCGGCGAGGTAGGTCAACAGCTTTGTACCGCGGTCAGCCGAGGGCCGCGCTGCGAGCAGCTGCGGGCGCTCGTCGATGAACGACGTCGTGACCCGGCCGGCCTGGAAGTCCGGGTCGTCCAGCACCGCCTGCAGGAACGGGATGTTGGTCGACACGCCGCGGATGCGGAACTCCGCCAGCGCACGACGTGCCCGCGCGACGGCGGCCTCGAGGGTGCGGCCGCGACAGGTCAGCTTGACCAGCAGCGAGTCGAAGTGCGCCTCGACCTCCGCACCCAGCGACGCCCCGCCGTCCAGCCGGATACCCGCCCCGCCCGGTGAGCGGTAGGCGGTGATCCGGCCCGTGTCCGGACGGAAGCCGTTGGTGGGGTCCTCGGTGGTGATCCGGCATTGCAGCGCCACCCCCCGCAGCCGAATGGAGTCCTGGGACAGGCCCAGATCGGCCAGTGACTCCCCCGCCGCGATGCGCAGCTGGGAGTGCACCAGGTCCACGTCCGTCACCTCCTCGGTGACGGTGTGCTCGACCTGGATCCGGGGGTTCATCTCGATGAACACGTGTCGGCCCTGCGCGTCCAGCAGGAACTCCACCGTCCCGGCATTGACGTAGCCGATGGCTCGGGCGAAGGCGACCGCGTCCGCGCAGAGCCGAGCCCGCAGCTCCGGGCTCAGGCCGGGCGCGGGTGCCAGCTCCACCACCTTCTGGTGCCGTCGCTGCACGGAACAGTCCCGCTCGAACAGATGCACCACCTCGCCGTGCGCGTCGGCGAGGATCTGCACCTCGACGTGTCGGGGGTCGACCACCGCCTGCTCGAGGAAGACAGTCGCGTCGCCGAAAGCCGACTCCGCCTCCCGCATGGCTGCCTGCACCGCCGCACTCAGCTGAGCCTGGTCCTCCACCCGCCGCATCCCGCGACCGCCACCGCCGGCGACAGCCTTGACGAACACCGGAAACGGCAGGGCATCGGCTGCGGCCAGGATCGTGTCGAGATCTGCGCTGGGCTCGCTCGAGGCCAGCACCGGCAGCCCTGCCTCCCGAGCCGCAGCGATCGCCCGCGCCTTGTTGCCGGTCAGCTCCAGCACCGACGCCGGCGGCCCCACGAAGGTGATGCCCGCCTGCGCACAGGACTCGGCGAGCTCCGGGTTCTCGGACAGGAAGCCGTAGCCGGGGTAGACGGCGTCGGCGCCGGCGCGCTCGGCCGCAGCGACCACCTCCGCCACCGACAGGTAGGCACGAACCGGGTGCCCCGCCTCGCCGATCTGGTAGCTCTCGTCGGCCTTGAGCCGGTGCACGGAGTTGCGGTCCTCCCAGGGGAAGACCGCCACCGTCTGCACGCCGAGCTCGTAGGCGGCGCGGAAGGCACGCACCGCGATCTCGCCGCGGTTCGCGACGAGGAGCTTGTGGAACATGGGGCTTCCTCCTGTGGGGCGACTCATTCGGCCACCGTGAGGGTGGCGTGCATCCCGGCCTCCGCGTGGCCGCCGACGGTGCAGTCCAGCCGGACGGGCTCCCCCGGCTGGACGTCGACGCGAAGGGTCTCACTTCCCCCGGGAGCCAGCACCGACGTGGCCGCGAGGACCCGGTTGCCCTGTCGGAGCCGCAGGTCGTGACCGGTGCCGCCGGCGTTGGTCGCCGTGATGGTGACGCTCCCCGGACGCAGCGTGCCGCCCGAGACGGCCAGGCGATAGTCGAGGAGCCCGACCCGCAGCTCGCTCGTCGGCGGTCCGGAAGGCACCGGTGCACTGCTCTGCGCCGCGCTGCCGCACCCGGCCAGCACCAGCACCGCCGCCAGGGCGGCCGTGACGCGTCCCGCCGGCCCCGCTGCTCTCACGGCTGGGCCAGCCGCTCGCGGACGACGGCCGCCGCCGGTGCGTCCGGTGCCAGCTCGAGGAACCGGCGCAGGGTGGCGTCGGCCTCCGGCCGGCCGAGGATGTCCTGGGCGTTGCCCAGCACCAGCAGTGTGTCGGGATCGTCGGGATGTCGGGCAGCGAGGTCGGTGAGCACGGGGAGCGCCTCGCCGACGCTGCCGCCGCGGACGAGGATCGAGGCCCGCAGCAGCTGCACGTCGTCGGCCCGAGGCCGCAGTGTCAGCGCCTGGTCGTAGGCCCGCAGCGCCTCCGCGAGCTCTCCGCTGGCGTCGTACGCCCGGCCCAGCGCGACCCAGCCCTGCGGGTCCTTCGGACGCTCGCGGGTCGCCGCGACCAGCTGGGACAGCCCCGGCGCGGCGGCCGCACCGGGCAGGTCACCGGTGGGCAGGTCACCGGCTCCGCGGGTGCGGACGCCGACGGCCAGGGCCGCACCGGTCCCGGCGAGCAGAGCCAGCACTGTCAGGACGGTGACGGCGCGGCGCGGCAGGGAGCGCGCCGCGCGCCCGCCTGCTGCCGGGCGGCGCGTGTAGCGCCGGTGGGCCGCGCCCAGCCGAGCGTCGGCACGGCTGCGCGCGCCGGCATCCAGGCCGTCCTCCTCGGCGGCGACCCGCACGAGCAGCGCCTCGCGCAGCGCCTCCCCTGCCGGCGTGCCGTCCGGCTGCAGCGCATCGCTCAGGAAGGACTCCAGCGCGACGGCAGCATCCGGGTCGGGTTCGCCCTCGGCAGCGGGCAGCGACCGCCGCCGCAGCCGACGCCAGCCGAGCCAGCCACCCAGCGGCAGGGCGACGGCCGGCAGCAGCCAGGCCAGCAGCCCGGCTCCGGCCGGGGTCGGGCTCAGCACCGCCGACGGGCCGTAGCGGTCGACGAAGTACTGCCGCACCTCGTCCGGCGTCCGGCCCTCACGCAGTTGTTGCTCCACGATCTGCCGCGAACCGTCCGCGAGCACCGACGGCGAGTCCGAGATGGACAGTCCCTGGCAGGTCGGGCAGCGGATCGTCGCCGCCACCGCGTCGACACGCTCCTGCAGCGTCGGGGGCCGGTCGGGTGAGGCGGCCCGCGCCAGACCCAGCCCCGCGACCGCCAGTGCGACAGCCAGCAGCAGCGCCGCCCCGAGGCGCCGGCGGCTCACGGTCCCGCCGGTGGGAGCAGCGGTGTGACGTTCTGCTGGATCCAGGCGGCATCGAGCTCGCCGACGGCCTTGGCCACCACGGTCCCGCTGCCGTCCACGAGGTAGGTCTCCGGCAGCGCAAAGGTGCCCCAGTCGACGGCCTGCCGCCCGTCCGGGTCCTGCACACTCGGCCACGGCGCCTGGCCGAACTCCTGGAGGAACGCCCGTGCCTCCTGCGGCTTGTCCCGCACGTTGATCCCGACGATCTGCAGGCCGCGCGGAGCGAGCTCGCGGTAGGAGGCGACGAGCAGCGGCTGCTCCTGCCGGCACGGCACGCACCACGACGCCCAGACGTTGACGAGCACCACCTGGCCGCGCCAGTCGTCCAGGTCGAACGTCGCTCCCTCCAGGGTCATGCCCTGCAGGGCCGGGGCGGGTCCGTCGAGCAGGACGGAACGCGCCGGCGGCTGCCCCTCGAGCCGGCTCACCAGGACCAGCCCCAGCAGTGCCACCGACATCAGCAGGGCCAGCGTCCGCCACATTCGACGGCCGGGGCGGCCGGCCGGCGGGGACGGCGCCTCGGGTCCGGCGGCGAGCGCGGTCACACGTGCTCCCGCTCCGGTCGGCGTTGCTCCACGGCTGCCGGAGCGACCTGCGGCAGGACCTCCGGCACCTGCGCCGGGCGGCGGCGCGGCCAGCCGGCGACCGCGGCGCCCAGCACCATCACGCCGACGGCGATCCACAGCCACAGCATCATGGGGTTGACCGCCAGGCGCACCGTCGCCATCGAGGTCTCGGGGTCGATCTCGGTCAGGACCAGATAGGCGTCCTCGGTGAAGGTGGTGCGGACCGACGGGGTGCCGACCGCCTGCTGCAGCCGGGGGTAGGTGCTGAGCATGGGCTGGTAGACGCCGACGTCCTGCCCGCGGTGGCACAGCCGCAGGTCGGCGACGATCGAGTCCCGGCGGTCTCCCTCCAGGCTGTGCACGCCCTCGAGGGTGGCGGTCCACGCCCCCGTGGCGACGGTCTGCCCGGTGGTGAGCCGGGCGGTGCTCGACGAGGCGTACGTCGAGGATGCGGCGACGGCGACGGCGGTCAGCACGAAACCCAGGTGCACGAGCAGCCCGCCGTAGGTCCGGCGCTGGGACAGCAGCGTGCGAACCACGGCGCGACCTGCGCCCGTACCGGATCCGGAGCGGGTGTGCCGCACGTCGACGACGAGCCGGGTGGCGTGCGTGACGAGGACGAAGGCGGCCAGGCCGAAGGTGAGCAGCGCGCTGACGCCGCGCAGCCCGGACAGGCCCAGCGCGCCGACGGTCAGCAGCCCGGCCACCGCCCCCGGCAGCAGCAGCGGGCCGAGCACCGCACCCTGAGCGCTGCCCCACGGCAGCAGCGGGCCGACTCCCATGAGCAGGACGAGCAGCAGCGCCATCGGTACGGCCATGCGGGTGAAGTACGGGGCGCCGACGCTGATCCGGTCGCCGGTGAAGGTCTCGACGAGCAGCGGGAAGGTGGTGCCGAGCAGGATCGTGAACGCCAGCCCGGCCAGCAGCAGGTTGTTGCCCAGGAACGCGGTCTCCCGCGACACGGTGCGCAGCAGCGCGTCGTCGTCCCGTAGCCGGTCCGACCGCCACACGAACAGCGCACCGGAAGCGAGCAGGACCAGCAGCAGGAAGCCGAGCAGAATCGGCCCGATCGTGGACTGGCTGAACGCGTGCACGCTCTCGATGACACCGCTGCGGGTGAGGAAGGTGCCGAAGATGACCAGGCAGAAGGTGGCCACGGCCAGGGTGAGGTTCCACAGCCGCAGCGTCGCCCGGCGCTTCTGCACCAAGATCGAGTGCAGCAGCGCCGTGGCGGTGAACCACGGCAGCACTGAGACGTTCTCCACCGGGTCCCAGGCCCAGTAGCCACCCCAGCCGAGCACCTCGTACGCCCACCAGCCGCCCAGAACCACGCCGGCGGTGAGCGCCGTCCACGCGACGAGCGTCCAGCTGCGCACCACTGAGACCCAGGCCGGCCCCGTGCGGCCCGTGATCAGTGCCGCGATGGCGTAGGCGAAGGGGATGGCCATGCCGACGTAGCCGAGGTAGAGCAGCGGCGGGTGGATGCCCATCAGCGGGTGGTCCTGCAGCAGCGGGTTCGGCCCCGGGCCGTCGGCGGGGACCGGGCTGACCCGGTCGAAGGCGTTGCCGGCGAACAGCGCGAGCGCGAAGAAGAAGGCGCTGATGCCGGACAGCACGCTCATCGCCGACGGGTGCAGGTTCCCGGCCCGCGGATGGACGCGGTGCACGGCCAGCAGCGTCATGCCGGTCAGCACGAGCAGCCAGAGCAGCAGTGAGCCCTCGAGCGCCGCCCACAGGCTGATGACGGTGTAGTAGAGCGGGACGGCGCGCCCGCCGTTCTCGGCGACGTAGCGGACGGCGAAGTCGTGCTGCACCAGTGCGTTGAGCATCGCGACGACGGCCAGGAACGCCCCCAGTGCGGCGGTGGCGCTGGCGGCCCGTCCCTGACGGGCGGCGCGGGCGCTGCCGCGGGCGGCCACCGCCCACCACAGGGTGGCGGCGGCCGAGAAGACCAGCCCGAGGGTGAGGCCGGCCGGCCCGAGCAGGTACCTCATCGCGAGACGTCCTTGACCGCCGGCGGCTCGCCGGGCTCCTCCGGCGCCTTGTACTCGTTGCCGTGCTTGACGAGCAGCAGGTCGGACCGGAAGACGCCGTCGGCGCCGAAGATGCCCTCGACCAAGGCACCCTGCCCTTCGGTGAAGACCCCCCGGGGCTGCTCGGAGTTGACGACCCGTACCTCCTGGACCCCGTCGGTGAGCACGAAGCTGACGCCGTCCGGGCCACGGCTGACCGACGCGGGCACCACCAGGCCGCCGAGCCGCAGCCGCTCCCCCTGCAGGGACGGGTCGGCCAGCAGCTCGCTGGTCGTCTTGTAGTAGACGAGGCTGCCCTGCAGTCCGGTGGCGGCCAGCACGCCGACGGCGGCCAGCACGACGACTGCGAGGGTGAGCAGCCGCCACGGCGCGCGCCGCCGCACCGTGTCCGGAACGGTCATCGGCTCCGCCGTCCGCCCGTCCGGGTCCACAGCAGGTAGCCGCCCCAGGTGCCGGCGGTCAGCAGGTAGCCCGCGATCACCCAACCCCAGCCGGTCATGACCGCGTCCCGGCACGCACGACCAGCGGAGCACCCGGCGGGGGTTCCTGCGGAGCCGGTCCGCCGTCGCGCTCCGCGAGGATCCGCACGCGCCGGCGCACGACGAGCCAGCCGGCGAGGGAGAACGCGAGCACCGACAGCAGCAGCGCGAGCGCCATCCGCCCGTCCATCGGCGCGGGGTCCGGCGACAGCACGGTCGCCGGCTGGTGCAGGGTCCGCCACCAGACGACCGAGAAGTGTACGACGGGGACGTTGACGAAGCCGAGGATGCCGACGGCTGCGGCCCGCCGGGCCCCGGTGGCGCGGTCGTCGCCGAGGCCACGGACGCTCAGGTAGCCGGCATAGACCAGCAGCAGGACGACGGTCGTCACCAGGCGCGGGTCCCAGACCCACCAGGTGCCCCAGACGGGCCGGCCCCACAGGCTGCCCAGCACGATCGCCAGCGCCGTCATGCCCACCCCGAGCTCACCCGCGGCTTGGGCCCGCCGGTCCCAGCGCAGGTCGCGGCGCAGCAGGTAGGCCACACTCGCCACCAGCACGACGGCGAAGCAGGCGTACGCCAGCCAGGCGGCCGGGACGTGGACGTACATGAGTCGCTGGGCCTGCCCCTGCAGGGCGTCCGGCGGCGCGACCGCCAGGGCCACGACCAGAGCCGCGGCGCTGGTGAGCGCGGCGCCGGCAGTGAGCGTCCGGTCGAGCAGGCCCGGGGGGCGAGGCGGATTCATCGTTCTCACTCCTCGATCAGGGCGGGGAAGACGGCCCACGACGCCGTGACCAGGACGGTGGCGTAGGTGGCCAGGAGCACGACCCAGGGCAGGACCGGCACCCCTGGGGTGGTCAGCTGCGCCCCGGCCAGCAGGGCGGGCAGCCCCGCCGGCAGGACCAACGCGGGGAGCAGCCCCCGGCGGCGTGAGCCGGAGGCGACCAGCACCCCGACAGCGGTCGTCAGGGACGCCAGGGCCAGGGTGCCCAGCACGCCGGCGCCCAAGGCGGCCGGCGGCGGCCGGACGTCGAAGAGCACCACCACCAGAGCCGAGGTGAGCACCCAGACGGCGCCGAGTGCGGCCCAGACCCCGAGCAGCTTGCCGACGTACAGCGATCCGGGCGTGGTGAGTCCGCGTAGCACGTCCCAGGCATCCTCGGTGAGCTCGGCGCTGAGCAGGGCCCTCGCGACCGGCACGGTGGCCACCAGGACGGCCAGCCAGACGGTGCCGCCGGCAGTGCGCTCGAGCGCCTGCGGCGCCGGGCCGAAGGCGAGCCCGGCGAGGACGACGAAGGCCGCGGCCAACGGCAGCGTCGTCGTCAGGATCTCACGTCCCGCGCGCTCGACGGCCAGCTCCCGGCGCAGCACCGCCACGACCTGCGCCCCTGGTGTCACGCCGCCACCAGCCGGCCGTCACACAGGTGCAGGTGTGCGTCCGCGACGGGCAGCAGCGCAGCCGGCTGATGGGTCGCGACGAGGGTGGCGCAGCCCGCGCCGCGCACGTCGTCGAGCACGCGGAGCAGGACGCGGAGTCCCCCTTCGTCGAGCGCCCCGGTGGGCTCGTCCAGACACAGCAGCGCCGGCCTGGCTGCCAGCGCGGTGGCCAGGGTGACGCGCACCCGCTCCCCCGCCGACAGCGTGCCGATCCGGCGGTGCGCCAGCGGGTCGAGGCCCAGGCGAGCCACGGCGGTCTGTGCTGCGTCCTGTCGCCCCACCAGTGCGGCCGTGCCGGCCACGGCCTGGCTGACGGTCTGGGCGCTGCGCAGGCCGGCACCGGCGCGGACGTACAGCGCGCTGCCGGAGCACCGCCGGGTCCCGGTCGTGGGGCGCAGCAGTCCCGCCGCGAGTCGCAGCAGCGTCGTCTTGCCCGAGCCGTTGGCGCCGGTCACGACGCAGAGGGTCCCGGCCTCGAGGCGCAGATCCACCGAGGCCCAGACGGCGCGTCCGGCATGGTGTCGGGTGACCCGCTCGAGGGCCAGCGTCTCCCCCGTGCACCGGGTGTCGGACGGTGCCAGCACAGCGGGAAGAGCCACCAGACCAACGTAAGGTGACGACATCGCGTCCGTCCTGCCGGCGAGGACCACAGCCACCTGCTCCCGCGCAGATCCGTGCGGCATAGCTCCCTCGTGGACACCCTTGAAAGACGTAGCGCGGCGCCGGGCGCGGGTTCAACGCCATGTGCCGGCAAGGCTACTAGAGACGCAACGGTGCTCAAGGCTGCCCACCACGGCATCAGCTCGGGTACCGGTAGCTCCGCTGCAACAGGTGCTTTCGCGTCACCACCCGCGCGTCGACGACCCTGTCCTGCTCATCGAGGGTCATCGTGAAGTGGTAGCCCAGGACAGGCATGGCGAACGCCAGCGTGCGGATTCCGTCGACGGTGTACGTGATCGGATCGGTGACGCCGCCCTCCGACCAGGGCTCGTCCTCCAGGTACTCCTGCCCGGTGCGCCTCGAGGTTGTCGTGGGAGCAGCACCGAAGCCGGAGGTCACCGACTCGGTCGCCTCGATCTGAGCCTGCGCGCCCATCGTCGTCTGGACGGTGCGCAGCAGGTCGGCGGCCGGTCGCGGCGGCCAACGGATCTCGATCTGTGCGCGTCCTGCGTCCCATCCGCTCGCGGTGACGTCGGTCTCCACCACGTTGAGTCCTTCAGCCCAATCGACCTCGGCGCTCCAGCAGCCGATGCCGCACGGTTGCAGGTCGGGCGAACGGGTCTGCCCGCTGCCCGCCCCCACGGAGAGCCGAAGGTCGTACTGGACCGAGTCCTGCGGGCCTGGCGCATACGCGCGTGCCTCCAGTCGTCCCTCGGAAGCGACGACGGCGACCGTGACCTGGTTCGTGCGCTCCGCGACGCGGACGACCGCGCCGGTCGGTGCAGGAAGCGTGGCCTGCTGCGACACCAGCCGCGGCGGCGTCGCCGACGTCAGTCCGGCGGTCACGATCACCACGCCCACCAGCAAGGTCGCCTCCAGGCGCGCGGCCCTGCTCAGCGCCCACGGCGAGCGCTTTTCGACGTCCACCACGTGCCGTCCGTCCTCGACACCTCGGCGATGTCGGATGCGGGCGGTCAGGGCCGCAGCGACCGCTGCGGCCAACAGGCCGAGCTTGAGCAGCAGCACCTGGCCGTACGTCGTGCCGGTCCAGTCGCTCACCGTCGGCAGGAGCAGCAGGGCACTGAGCGTCCCGGTCGCAAGCACGACCAGGAACAGGGCCACCGCCAGCCGGGCGTAGGCGCCGGCGACCATCCAGGTCGCCAGCGACCGGTCCCGCCACGCGAGGGCCTGACGTAGGACATGGACGAGTGCGCCGAGCCATGCTGCGGCTGCGGCCAGGTGCACGACCGTCAGGACGACCCCGAAGCTCCCTACGGCCTCACCGGGATGCGCACGGACGCCCTCGAGCAGGAGAACGCCGGTCAGCGCGGCCGTGGCGACGGCGCCCCGCCAGGGGGCGCGCGCGCCGAGCATCGCCACGGTGAACAGCACCCCCTCGGCCGCGATCAGCCTCGCTGGCTCGGACGTCTCCAGCAGGCCTGGCAATGCCGCCGGGCGAAGGGAGCCGATCTGCAGCAGCAGCAGCGATGCACCGGTCAGCCCGAGCAGCGACCCGAGGCGCGTCAACGGGCGCGTCGCGGCCACCTCTCCCGTCTCCCGGCGGGCGATGAAGGCCCCGACCGCGCCACCGAGCGCCAGTGACAGGCCCAGGAACAGCACCGCACGCGGCAGCGCCGTGCCGGGTCGTACCTCGTCCGGGTCGTCCTGGGCAAACGTGCCTGCGCTGCTGTCAGCCGCGACGGGGCTGGCGACACCGAAGGCGAAGGTGCCGACCACGAGATCGCCGTCCAGTGCCACGACGCGGTAGGAGACCTCGTAGCTACCGGCCTCCAGCTTCTCGTCCGGCACGCCGCGCAGCGACTTCCCACGTTGCTGTGCTTCCACAGCGAGTGGGATCGACGCGCCGCCGGTGCGTCGCAGGGTGAGCGCGTCGCCCACCGGCGTCACCGGCTCGTTGAAGGTGACCGAGACAGCTTCCGGTGGCGAGGTCACCGCGTACCCCGCGCCGGGCGTGGTCTCCACGAGAGCCGGATGGGCCACCGCAGCCGTCGGCCACAGCAGGACGGTCAGCCCGATCAGGACGCCGAGGATGACGCGCCGCGACCGTCGCGCTGCACCGGAGCCGGGGCACGGCACGGCGTCGGACCGGCGCACTGTCACAGGCAGATCCACGGGTGGATGCACCAGGCCCGTAGCGCCACGGCTGGCCTCCTCGGCTTCCTCTCAGGGGCGAGCAGACCGCTGCACCGACCTCCAACATCTCCTATACAGAGTAGTCGCCCTGGCGGCGGCGAGCCTGCCGACGCGAGTCCGTTGACGGGACGCCCTGTTCGGTGGGAGCGTCCAGCGCGTGGGCCTGCCCGTGGACGGGACGCCACCGGAGGATGCCGACGCGCCGCCGGTGCGGAAAGGCAGACTTGTGTTCACGCCCGCGCTCCGGGCGCAGACACGGCCGCGGGGCGGTTGGGACGGTCGACTGCGGGAGGCCTCCGCCGAGCGCACCCTTGTGCTGGAGCGCCCCGCGGAGGACGTGCTGCCGCACATCTGGAGGATCAAGAACGTCGAGTACTGCGAGCGCAAGGCCGATGAGGTGACGGTCACACCCGAGCAGGAGTGGACCGGCCGGTACCTCATCCGCGGCCGCCTGCTGGGTGTCGTGCCGTGGGACGGGCAGTTCCGCTATGTGCTGCACGAGTCCGGATTCCACAGCGAGGACGCCGCTCCGCGCCGGGGTGGGTTGCAGGTCAACGGCGGTTTCACGGTCGAGCCGTACGGCGACGGATGTCGCATCTGGCACTACGAGCGGTACCTGCTGCCCTGGCTTGTCGCGCCGCTCAAGCCCCTCGTCAGTGCCTACGTCCGCTGGACGCAGCGACGCGAGATGCGCGATCTGGCGGCGCTGATCGAACGTGGCGGGTGTCGGGCGTAGCTCCGCGCGACACGTCAGCGGCCATGGGCTCAGGTGCCGCACGATTCGTGCCGATCAGCAGACGACACCTCCATGTCCGTCAGCTGAAGGGAGCGCAGTGGACTCGTTGCAGGCCGCGATGTCGCGAATCAACGAGTTGCGCGCACTCACCGCGCCGCGCCCGGTCGCCGTTCCCGCGCAGACACCCAGGGGCAGTGCCAGCTCCTCCGTGACGTTCGCGGCGGCCCTGCGCGCGGCGGAGCAGGCCGGTACCGCGACACCGGCGTCGAGCCCCGCCGCGTCACCGTCGTGGCCCGGCGGCGCCTCTCCAGCCACTGGTCTCGGCAGCAGCAGGGCCATGAGCGTGCAGGAGGTCAAGGCCACCTGGCAGAACGGGCGGGTGCCCGAGGCTGAGCTCGTGCCGCTCGGTCAGACCGGGCACCGCCTTGCCGCGCCGGCCGCTGCCGCCTTCGCGGAACTGGAAGCAGCGGCGCGCGCGAGCGGCGTCTCGATCCGCGTGTCGGACTCCTACCGTTCCTACGACGAACAGGTCGACATGGCCCGTCGTAAGGGGCTCTACTCGGAGGGCGGACTGGCCGCCAAGCCGGGTTCGAGTCAGCACGGGTGGGGGCTCGCCGTCGACCTGTCTCTGGATGCGCGAGCACAGGCCTGGATGCGTGAGCACGGAGGACGCTACGGCTTCGTCGAGGACGTCCCCCGTGAGCCGTGGCACTGGACGTTCCGCGGACGGTAGACGCGCGGACGTCGCTCTCGGGGCGACATGGGCGACCTTGGACGTGAGCGTTCGTGGCACCCAGTAGTGGGGGCCCTTCCCGGTCGCAGGTGCGGAGGTAGCGTCGGCCGCGTCCCGTCACCGCGGCCGGACGGTGTGGAGGGCGGCGAAGTGCGCGACATCGTGGTCGGAGTCAGTGCGTCTGCAGCCGGGGCGGCCGCCCTCGACTGGGCGCTGAGGCAGGCCACTCTCCGCCGGCTGAAGGTGGTGGCGGTCAGAGCCTGGGACATCCCGTCCTACGGCCCGTACTACTCGGTGGGCTCGGCGCTGCGCAGCACGTGGCCCGAGTTCGAACTCACCGAGCTGGAGATCGCCCGAGACGCGCTCGCGCAAGCCGTAGAGCGCGTCCCGGCCGCCAGCGGTGTCGAGGCGTCGGCGGTGGCCACCCGCGGCCGGCCGCCCGAGGTGCTGGTGACTGCGGCGAAGCAGGCTGAGCTGCTGGTGGTGGGCACCCGCGGCGTCGGCGCGTTGTCCCGTGTCGTTCATCTGGGATCGGTGAGCTCGTCGGTCCTGCACCACGCCACCGGCCCGGTCGCTGTCATCCCCGACGCGGCGCAGCGGCCAGCGCCTGTGCCGGCACGGGTCGTGGTCGGAGTCGACGGCTCGCAGGCGTCGCTGCGGGCGCTGTCCTGGGCCGTGCCGCAGGCCCGGTCGAGCGGGGCGACGCTGGTACCGCTGTCTGTGCGAGGCGGTGGCGGAGAGTCCGCTGACGAAGCCGAGCGGGCGACGCTTCGTGCGGCGGCGCTGGCCGCCGGCTCCGGGCAGGACCCGCAGGTGCCGGTCGAGCCGCGGGTGCGTCACGGCAACGTCTCGCACGAGCTCATCGCGGCTGCAGCGGATGTGGATCTGCTGGTGATCGGGTCCCGAGGGCGGGGTGGCTTCGCCTCTCTCCTGCTCGGGTCCACCAGCAGCCAGGTGGCCGGTCATGCGAGCCGGCCGGTGGTGGTCGTGCGTCCGGAGTAGGACGGCGCTGGGCCGAGGGGTACGGCGGCTGGAGTGTTGTGGCACGTGGCAAGCGCCACAGCGGGACGTGCGCCGGAACACTCTCACCGCACGGTAGGTTCAGCCATCTGTCCGGACGAGGGTCAGGCCCGTCCGGTCCTCCTCTTGTCCTGCACGCTCCGCGTCGCAGCTGGTGACGCCCACGCGCAGGTGCGGTGAGCCCAGTTGCCGCCCTGCACCGAAGGCAGTCCTTGACCCACGCTTCCGCTGTCACCGCGGCCACCCAGTCCCGCCGTACCCGGGTGCATGAGGCGTGGGTGGCGCGTCCCGTCCCGAACCTGCTGTCGGGCCTGGTCGTGGCTCTCGCCCTGATCCCGGAGGCCATCGCCTTCTCGATCATCGCCGGCGTCGACCCGAAGGTCGGCCTCTACGCATCGTTCAGCATCAGCATGATCATCGCCTTCGCCGGCGGTCGGCGGGCGATGATCTCCGCCGCGACAGGGGCGATGGCGCTGGTGATGGTGCCGCTCGTGCGTGAGCACGGGGTGGAGTTCCTGTTCGCCGCGACGATCCTCACGGGCGTGATCCAGGTCGTGCTGGGCCTGCTCGGCGTCGGACGCCTGATGCGCTTCATCCCGCGCACGGTCATGGTCGGCTTCGTCAATGCGCTGGCAATCCTCATCTTCCTCGCGCAGATGCCGTACTTCCTCGGCGGTGGCACGGTCGTCTACGCGCTCGTCGCGGTCGGCCTGCTCGTGATGTACGCCCTACCGCGACTGACGACGGCCGTGCCCGCGCCGCTGGTCGCCATCGTCGCGCTCACCGGCACCTCGACGTACTTCGGCCTCGACGTGCCGACGGTCGGCGACCTCGGCGAGCTGCCGACCGCCCTGCCGTGGGTTGCGCTGCCGCAGCTCCCGGTCACGCTCGAGACGCTGCAGATCGTCCTGCCGTACGCCGTGACGCTGGCGTTCATCGGGCTGCTGGAGTCGCTGCTCACGGCGCAGATCCTGGACGACATGACCGACACCGGCTCGGACAAGAACCGCGAGTGCCGCGGCCAGGGCATCGCCAACGTCGCGACCGGCTTCCTCGGCGGCATGGCCGGCTGCGCGATGATCGGGCAGTCCATGATCAACATCAAGTCCGGCGGACGTAGCCGCCTGTCGACCTTCTCGGCCGGCTTCTTCCTGCTGATCCTGATCCTGGCCGTCGGCGACCTCATCGCCGTGATCCCGATGGCCGCGCTCGTCGCCGTCATGTTCGTCGTCGCGGTCGCGACGTTCGACTGGACGAGCCTGCACGTCCGCAGCCTGCGCCGGACGCCGAAGAGCGAGACCGCCGTCATGGTCGTCACGGTGGCCATCGTGGTACAGACCCACAACCTGGCGTACGGCGTCGTCGCCGGCGTGCTGCTCGCGGCCATCTTCTTCGCCCGCCGGGTGGCGCACCTGGCCGAGGTGACCAGCGTCGTCGACCCGGCCCGGGGCGAGCGTGTGTACGTCGTCACCGGTGAGCTGTTCTTCGCCTCCACCAACGAGCTCGTCCACTCGTTCGACTACAGCGATCCGACTCCCAAGGTCGTCATCGATCTGACCGGCGCCCACGTGTGGGACAGCTCGGCGGTCGCCGCGCTCGACGCGATCGTCGCGAAGTACAAGGCACGCGGCGTCACCGCCGAGGTCGTCGGTCTCAACACGCTCAGCGAGGCGTTGCACACCCGCCTGACCGGGCAGCACGCCGGCTCGCACTAGCCGAGCTGGGACGTCTGCACCACCGCTTCCTGCTCGTTGGGGCGGCTTCGAGTGGGCGGGCAACGGTAGCGTCAGGCGGACCGGCACGAGACGGCGAGAAAGGTGCAGCGTGAGCGGCCCTCAGCACGTGCAGATCGGTGATGTCGCCGAGCGCACCGGGTTGAGCCTGCGCACGATCCGCTGGTACGAGGAGGTCGGACTGGTACCGCCCTCGGCCCGCACCCCCGGTGGCTTCCGCCTGTACACCGATTCCGACATCGAGCGGCTCGAGATCGTCAAGCGGATGAAGCCCCTCGAGTTGACCCTCGAGGAGATGCGCGACCTGCTGAGCACGATCGACGCGCTGGATGCGCCGTCCGTGCCGGCCGGGCAGCGAGCCGGCTTGCGCGAGCGTCTGGTCATGTATCAGGAGCTGGCTGAGCAGCGCGTCGAGGCATTGCGCGGGCAGCTGGCGAACGCCGAGATGTTCGCGCACAGTCTGGCCGAGCGTGTCGGCAGCCGCGAAGGTGTTCGACGCCGCAGCCGGTGACCACTGCGCCCGACGTGAGGTGACGAGGAGGGTTGTTGTGACCATGTTCCGGGTCCGATCTGTCGACGGGACGACCCGGTCGGTGACGGCGGGCCGCGTGGTCCTCACCGACACCGACGTCCGGTTCCAGTCCCCGGCCAGCACGGGCTGGGTGACCGTCGACAGCGCAGCCCTGGCCGGGGTCGCCCGGGTCGAGCGTCGCTTCAACGAGGCTGACGGCCGGGTGCGGTGGGTGGACGAGACGGAGGTCAACGTCGCTGCGGCGGGCGCCCGTCCAGAACCGCCGCCGGACCAGCCTGGCGCCTCGCCGCAGGCCCAGGCACCAGAGCCTCCTGCGGTGGCGGATCAAGGTCCAGCGGCGAGACCGACGACAGCTGCCGCCCCGCCGCGGGCGGTCAGCGCCAGCGACGTGCGCTGTCCGCAGTGCGGTGAGCAGGACGAGTTGTCAGGGCGCCGGACGGAGGGCGACATCCTGCTCACCTGTCACACCTGCGGCTACGAAGGCCCGCGCGTGGCCAGGCGCCGCTGTCCCACGTGCGGCGGTGACGACGTCGTCGTACGACCGAAGGCGCTCGTGGAGCGCTCACGCGGTACCCAGCTCAGCGTCGTGGGCTACACGACCGTGGTGCTGTGCCGGACCTGCGACGCCGACGACCTGGCAGCTGCGCTGGCGCACGGCGGCGCGGTCCTTCCCAAGGAGCTACCGACGGTCGACCCGCAGACCCTGCGCGAGATGGGCAAGCGACCGGGTGCGGCACCCGGGCCCACCCGGTGAGGTCCCACGTACACGGTACGAACTGGCAGCGGCCGCCGGCTGATGCTGATCAGGCGGTCGGCGCCGGTCTCGTGAGCGCCGGTGATCGGACTCGCAGAGCCGCCACCGCGACGAGAAGCGGGAGCACTGCGGACGCAGCGAGAACCGGGCGGTAGCTGCCGGCCGTCTCCTGCACGACGGCGAACAGCACCGGGCCGAAGGCGGTGGAACCGATCGAGAACGCGGTGATCAGACCGCGGATCGCACCGAGATGCGCCGTGCCGAACACGCGCGGGACCGTCGCGGCCTCGAGGGTCCGCACGCTGCCACCTGCCGCACCGATCGTCAGACCGAAGCCGATCGCCGACAGCCCCGGCGTCACGACCGTTCCCCAGGCGAGCCCGGCGGCAAGCAGCAGCATGCAGCCGGCCAGCGCCCGCGACGGTGACACCCGGTCGACCAGGGCCCCGAGAGTGAACGTGGCGAACAGCGCTGCCGCCGTCTGCGGCAGGAAGTTCGCTGCTGCGGCCGTCGTCGACAGGCCACGCTCGCCGAGCAGGCTGATCTGATGGAAGGCCACCGCTGTCGCCAGCATCCCGCTGACGGACACGGCCGCGGTCACCAGCCAGAACCATCCGGTCCGGACCGCCGCTGCCCGCGTCAGCCCGACGACCCCGGTAGCCGCGTGAGCGTCGTACGGTACGCCGTCGGGGCGCTGCCCAAGCTGCTCCGGACGGTCCCTCATCACCAGCAGCGCGAGTGGGATGACCGTCAGCCACACGAGTACGCCCTCGCCGGCCCAGACGGCTCGCCAGCCATAGGCGGTCACCAGTCGTTCCAGGACCACCGGCGCAAGGCTGATCCCCGCAGCCCCCACCGCCGAGACGATGCCCACCGCGACACCGCGCCGGCGGGTGAACCACAACGCCGTCGCGGTGGTGGCGGCCAGGCCCAGCGCGCCCTGACCCGCCATCCGGATCCCGACGAACCCAGCCGTCACGCCCACGATGCCGCTGACGGTGGACAGCCCGATGAGGAACGCACCGAAAAGTGCTCCGATGACGGCCATCGTCCGTCGGATGCCGTAGCGGTCGAGCGCGCGACCGACGGCCGGCATCGCTGCGGCGCCGGTCAGAGTGCCGATGAGGTAGGCCGTGGACAGGGCCGTCCTGGACAGCCCGAGGTCCCCCAGCATCGGCTCGATGAAGGCCGACACGGCAGCGGTCTGGCCCGGCGCGGTGAGCACGACAGCGGCACTGGATGCGGCGACGATCCGCCAGCCGTAGAAGCCGTCCGGCGATCGAGCCGAGCGATGCCGACGAGTAGCTGCCGGTCCGCCGACGGGAAGCGCGATTCCGGCGGCCTCAGGGGCTGCGACCTGGCCGGTGTGCGACGCCTCAGGACCTGCGTCGGAGGCTCGGGCGCCGCCCGCTCCCACACCCGCACTCACTGGCTCGAGTCTACTGCCCTCGTGCTGTCCGTCCCTGGTACGGACAGCACGGTCAGCAGCTGATCCGGGCGCCTACCGGGTGCGTGCCTGGGCAGTCTTGCGAGTGTTTGCGCGGTCGATGGCATCGACGAGCTGGTCCTTTGACATGGCGGACCGGCCGGGCACCTCGAGCCGCTGCGCCACCTCGTACAGATGCTTCTTGCTCGCGTTGGCGTCGACGCCGCCCCGGGTGTCGTTGCGCCTGCCGCGGCCACCGGCGTCGCTGGGGCCCTTCGCCTGCTTGGGCTCCCAGTGGTCGCCCACCTTCTCGAAGCCCTGCTTGACCGCCGCGTAGGCGGTGCGGTGCGCCCGCTGACCCTCGCCGTACTGCTCGGCGGCCGAGTCGTGCGCCTTGGTGAAGGTCCGCTGGGCCTTCGCCGATGACCGCTGGAGCGTCGACGGCAGCTCGTCCTGCTTCGGCTTCCCTGACTTCGTCGTCTTCGGCATGGAGTCGGGATTCCCCCGATCCGCCGACCGAAGCGCTACTGCGTCACGGAGACGAGGTCGACCACGAACACCAGAGTGGCCCCCGGCGGGATGTCGGCCCCGGCGCCCTGGTCGCCGTAGCCCAGGTCCGGCGGGATCACCAGCTGGCGCCGGCCGCCTTCACGCATTCCCACGATGCCCTGGTCCCAGCCGCCGATGACCTGGCCGCCGCCGAGCTGGAACGGGAACGGCTGCCCCCGGTCCCAGGAGGCGTCGAACTGCTTGCCGTCGGCGTAGGTGACCCCGACGTACTGCATCTCGACCGGCATTCCCGAGCAGGCCAGCGCGCCGTCGCCGACGACGATGTCGGAGACCTGCAGCGCGGTGGGCGGCGGGGTCGACGGCACCTCCACGACGGGCTTGGTCTGCAGGTCGGTGGTGGCGCCGCTGGGAGCCGGTACGGGTGACGGGGCATCCGGGCAGCTGGACTCCGGCGGCGATCCGGCGACGGTGTCGGAGGCGCCTCCGCTGCAGCCGGTCAGGATCAGGGCTGTGGCAGTGACTGCCGTCAGGGCGGGAATCAGGCGGGACGTCACGGGGTGGGCTTCTCCTGGCCGAGCAGGCGCTCGAGTCGGGGGCCGACGAGGCGCGAGAACGCTCGTCGCGGGCGGGTGCGGTCCAGGACCGCGGCCTCCAGGTCGCGCCCCGCGATCGCGCGCGGCTCGGCGTCCGGACCGGCCTGGGCGAGGGCTGCCACCCCGAGCCGGAGTACCTGCTCCAACGTCGCGGTGGGGTCGTGTCGTTCCTTCACGTACGCCGCCAGCGGCTCGCTCTGGCCGCCCATCACGACGAAGCCGTGCTCCTCGGCGACCGAGCCGTCGTACATCAGCCGGTAGAGCTGGTCGTCAGCCGGCCGCTCCCCCACCTCGGCGACGACGATCTCCACTTCGTACGGCTTGCTCGACTCGGTGAAGATCGTGCCGAGCGTCTGCGCGTAGGCGTTGGCCAGGCCGCGGCTGGTCACGTCGCGGCGGTCGTACTGGTAGCCGCGCAGGTCGGCGTAGCGCACACCCGCGAGGCGCAGGTTCTCGAACTCGTTGTACTTGCCGACGGCCGCGAAGGCGATCCGGTCGTAGATCTCGCTGATCTTGTGCAGGGCGTTGCTGGGGTTCTCGCCGACGAACAGGATCCCGTCGGCGTAGGCCAGCGTCAGGACCGAGCGGCCACGTGCGATGCCCTTTCGCGCGTAGTCGCTCTTGTCCTTCATCGCCTGCTCGGGCGACACGTAGAACGGCATGGTCACGGGCGGTGCACTCCTCGGCGGTGGTGGCGGCTGGGTGGGCGGGGCATCAGCCGCCGGGGTTGATCAGGCGCTCGTCCACGACGGTCTGGACCACCGCGCCGACCTCGTCGTCCGGCAGCCGCCGGACCCCCTCGTCGGTGGCGCTCATGACCACCGGCCAGATGCGCCGGGACATGTCGGGACCGCCGGTGGCGGAGTCGTCGTCGGCGGCGTCGTAGAGCGCGTCCACGCAGAGCTTGACGGCTTCGGACTCGCTCACCCCGTCGCGGTAGCGCTTCTTCAGGGCGCCGCGGGCGAAGATGCTGCCGCTGCCGACACTGTGGAAGCTGTGCTCCTCGTAACGGCCGCCGGTCACGTCGTAGCTGAAGATACGGCCGACGGCGCCCTCGAGGTCGTAGCCGGCGAACAGGGGGACCACGGCCAGCCCCTGCATCGCCATCGCGAGGTTGCCGCGGATCATCGCGGACAGCCGGTTGGCCTTGCCGTCCAGCGACAGGACGTGTCCCTCGAGCTTCTCGTAGTGCTCGAGCTCGACCTGGAACAGCCGCACCATCTCCACCGCCAGACCAGCGGTACCAGCGATGCCGACGACGCTGTAGTCGTCGGTGCGGAAGACCTTCTCGATGTCCCGCTGGGCGATGATGTTGCCCATCGTGGCGCGCCGGTCGCCGGCCATGATCACGCCGCTGGCATGCGTCACGGCCACGATCGTCGTGCCGTGCGGTGCCTCCAGCGTGCCCGCGGACAGGGTCAGCCGCGACGGGAGCAGATCGGGTGCCGCAGCCCCGAGGAACTCGCTGAACGAGCTGCTGCCCGGCGCGGTGAAGTGAGCCGGGAGACGCCCGTGCATGCCCGTTGCCTCTGCCACGTGGTCCTCTCGAGGTGGTCGGTCGCGCTGCGCAGGAGGTCTGCGCGCTCCCGAACGTTACCCAGACGCGACTGTCGCAGGAGCACAGCACACCACGGACGCACCAGGACGGATGGTCGTGGCCGACGCCTCGGCCCGCCGGCAGGCACCTCCGTCACTGCCCGCCCTTCTGCACGAAGGCCTTCACGAAGTCCTCGGCGTTCTCCTCGAGCGCCTCATCGATGTCGTCGAGCAGGGCGTCGACGTCATCGGTCAACTTGCCGACGCGCTCCTGGACGTCGCTGGTCTGCTCGTCCTGCGTCTCCTCGACGTCCTCGGCGCGCCGGCTCTGCCGGTCCTGCCCGCCGCTTTCCCTGGTGGCCATCGGGTGCTCCTCGCGTGTGGCTCGACGTCCTGCTCCGACAGTATCCGCGGTGACGGACCTTGCGCGCAGCCACGACGCGCCCGTGATGGACCTGTTGCGCCCGCCGGCTGCCGCCCACCGGGTAGGGGTGTCGACGGCCGAGCAGGCCCACCGGCTGGACGTCGGCCTTGATCAACGCGGTACTTGCGCAGTTCCAGAGGCCGCAGAAAGCAAGCAAGTACGGCGTTGATCATGGGTGAGGCCCTAGCGGCGCGACAGGGCCTCGACCAGCTCGGCCGCCGACCGCGAACGGTCCAGCAATGCGCCGACGTGCGCCTTGGTGCCACGCAGCGGCTCGAGCGTGGGCACCCGCTGCAGTGACTCGCGACCGATGTCGAAGATGACCGAGTCCCAGGAAGCGGCAGCCACCTCCGAGGGGAAACGGGACAGGCAGGTGCCGCGGAAGTAGGCGCGGGTGTCCTCGGGCGGGTTGTCCACGGCCCGCCGGATCTCGTCCTCGGACAGCAGCAGCTCCATCCGGCCGCTGGCGACCAGCCGGTTGTAAAGGCCCTTCTCCGGCCGGACGTCGGAGTACTGCAGGTCGACCAGGTGCAGCTTGGGCGCGTCCCAGCCCAGCCCCTCACGCTCCCGGTAGCCCTCGAGGATGGCCAGCTTGGCCACCCAGTCGAGC
The DNA here is from genome assembly GCA_040902655.1 of Mycobacteriales bacterium. NCBI lineage: Bacteria > Bacillati > Actinomycetota > Actinomycetes > Mycobacteriales > Mycobacteriales bacterium. The sequence goes on along the minus strand of JBBDWV010000030.1, from coordinate 1,556 downwards.
TCACGTGAGAGCGACATCGGATCGATCGACAGGCGGTCCAGCACCGACTCCCAGCGGGCCAGCACATCGCGCGTCTGCCCGTCGGCGTCGGGTCCGAGCCGGTCCTCGACGTGCTTACGGGCCTGCTCGAGGTACTCCATCTGCAGCTGCAGCGCGGTCATCCGCCGGCCGTCTCGCAGCACCATCTGCTGCCGCAGGGCCGGATCGTGCGACACCTGCCGTAGCGCCGTGACCGGGCCGTCGACCGACAGGTCGATGCCGTTGTCCCTGAGCCACCCGTCCTCGATCATCGACAGCACCAGCGCGGTGGTGCCGACCTTGAGGTAGGTCGACACCTCCGACAGGTTGGCGTCGCCGAGGATGACGTGCAGCCTCCGGTACTTGTCCGGATCGGCGTGCGGCTCGTCGCGGGTGTTGATGATCGGCCGCTTGAGGGTGGTCTCGAGCCCGACCTCGACCTCGAAGAAGTCGGCCCGCTGGCTGAGCTGGAAGCCGTGCACCCGCCCGTCCTGGCCGATCCCGACCCGGCCGGCGCCGGTGACGACCTGCCGACTGACGAAGAAGGGCGTCAGGTGCCGCACGATCTCGGCGAACGGCGTCGCCCGCGTCATCAGGTAGTTCTCGTGCGTGCCGTAGGACGCGCCCTTGTTGTCGGTGTTGTTCTTGTAGAGCAGGATCCGCGGCGTCCCGGGCGCCCGTAGCGCGCGCTCGGCCGCGATGGCCATCACCCGCTCCCCGGCCTTGTCCCACAGCACCGCGTCACGCGGCGTGACGACCTCTGGCGCGGAGTACTCCGGGTGCGCGTGGTCGACGTAGAGCCGGGCGCCGTTGGTGAGAATGACGTTGGCCAGCCCCAGGTCGTCCTCGATGTCGTGGTCGCTCATCCCGCTGCCGACCTCGAACCCGCGGGCGTCGCGGAGCGGATTCTCCTCCTCGAAGTCCCAGCGGGTACGGCGACTGCGGGCCGGGCCTTCGGCCATGCCGCTCGCCCAGCCGTTGACGATCTGGCTGGAGGCGATCATCGCGCCGCTGGCCGGCTGACCGGGCACCGAGACGCCGTACTCGGTCTCGATGCCCATGACGCGGCGCGTGGTCATGGCGTCAGCGTAAGTCGTCAGGCTCCTGCCGGCCCGTGGAACGGCAGACCTGGACGTCCCAGAGGTCGTCCAGGAGGTGGCCTGGCAGTCGCCCTAGAGGTACTGCCCCGTGTTCGCCACCGTGTCGATCGAGCGCCCGGTCTCGGAGCCCTTGGCGCTGGTGACCAGCGTGCGGATGTAGACGATCCGCTCGCCCTTCTTGCCCGAGATCCGGGCCCAGTCGTCCGGGTTCGTCGTGTTGGGCAGGTCCTCGTTCTCCTTGAACTCATCGATGCAGGCGGTCATCAGGTGCTGCAGCCGCAGCCCCTTCTGAGCCGTCTCGAGGAAGTCCTTGATGGCCATCTTCTTCGCCCGGGCGACGATGTTCTCGATCATGGCGCCGGAGTTGAAGTCCTTGAAGTACAGGACCTCCTTGTCGCCGTTGGCGTAGGTGACCTCCAGGAAGCGGTTCTCCTCCTC
>JBBDWV010000029.1 GCA_040902655.1 Mycobacteriales bacterium | reverse complement strand
AACATCCACAGGACCCTGGCCCTGTGGATGTTCCGAAGATCTTGGTCTCGTGTCAGCCGTAGCCGGCCCTCACAGGCGCGACTCTGTGCAGGCAGAGGACGACCTCATCTGCCGCTCTGCGTGCGCTCGGAGTGGCCGTGCCCGAGGCTGCACGCCCCCGGCCACCCAAGGCTGGCGTGTGCCGAGAGCACAGGAGGCGGACGCTCGCACGGTGCATCTAACCTTGACCCGGATGGACCTTCCGGACCTGGACGCGCTGACCGGCCTCCTTGTCGGCGGCGACGTCGTCGTGCTCAGCGGCGCAGGGCTCTCCACCGAGTCGGGCATCCCGGACTACCGGGGACCCAGCGGCGCCGCCCGCGGAGCGACCCCGATGAGCTTCCAGACGTTCACGGGCTCGGCCGCGGCGCGCCGCCGGTACTGGGCCCGCAGCCACCTCGGCTGGCGGCGGATCGCCCAGGCCGCGACCAACGGCGGGCACCAGGCGGTCGCCCGCCTGCAGCACGCGGGCCTGCTCGCCGGCATCATCACCCAGAACGTCGACGGGCTGCACACGGCGGCCGGCGCACAGGACGTCGTCGAGCTGCACGGCAACCTCGACCGGGTGATCTGCCTGTCCTGCGGGCGCCGGTCGTCGCGGCAGGAGCTGGACGCCCGGCTGCAGGCGGTCAACAGAACATGGCGGGCGCGCGTCCTGCAGGTGAACCCGGACGGCGACGTCGACCTGCCCGACGAGGACCTCGAGCGGTTCCGCACGGTGGACTGCACGGCGTGCGGCGGGGTGCTCAAGCCCGACGTCGTCTTCTTCGGCGAGACGGTGCCGGCCGAGCGGGTCGCCGCCTGCTTCGCCCTGGTCGAGCAGGCCGCCGCACTGCTGGTCCTCGGCTCGTCCCTGACCGTCATGTCGGGCTACCGCTTCGTGCTGCGGGCCGCAGCGCTCGGCCTCCCGGTCGCGATCGTCAACCAGGGCGTCACGCGGGGGGACGCCAAGGCCCGGCTGCGCGTCGACGCGCCGCTCGGGGCCGTGCTGCCAGCTCTCGCCGACCGGATCAGCGAACGGCAGCCAGCGCTTCGGGAAGCGTGAAAGCACCTGCGTAGAGAGCTTTCCCGACGATGGCGCCCTCGACGCCCAGCGGCACGAGCGCAGCGAGCGCACGCAGGTCGGCCAGCGACGAGACGCCGCCGCTGGCCACGACCGGCCGGTCGGTCGCGGCGCAGACCTGCCGCAGCAGCTCGACGTTCGGGCCGGTGAGCGTGCCGTCGCGACGTACGTCGGTGAGGACGTAGCGCGCGCAGCCCTCGGCGTCGAGGCGGGCCAGCACCTCCCAGAGGTCACCGCCCTCCCTCGTCCAGCCGCGGGCCGCCAGCGTCGTACCGCGCACATCCAGACCGACCGCGATCCGGTCGCCGTAGGTCGCGATCGCCTTGGCGCACCACGCGGGTGACTCGAGCGCCGCGGTGCCGAGGTTGACCCGGGCGCAGCCGGTGGCGAGCGCCGCCTCCAGCGAGGCGTCGTCCCGGATGCCGCCGCTCATCTCGACCCGGACGTCGAGCGTCTGCACCACCTTGGCCAGCAGGTCACGGTTGGACCCGCGGCCGAAGGCGGCGTCGAGGTCGACCAGGTGCACCCACCCGGCGCCGTCGCGCTGCCACTGCTGTGCCGCCTCGACCGGGTCGCCGTACGACGTCTCGCTCCCGGCCTCGCCCTGCACGAGTCGGACCGCCTGCCCGTCGGCGACGTCGACGGCGGGCAGCAACTCGAGGCTCATCGGGGTCTCCGGGTGGGGTCGCGCACGATCACGACGATCAGCGGCAGGGCCATGGTGGCGACCACGATCAGGCCGATCCGGCCGGTCCAGGTCGGCGCGAACAGCAGCGAGGCGACGACGGCAGCCAGCCAGAACACCGTCAACCCCAGCTTGAGCCGCCACGGAAGCGGGGGGAAGCGGCGCTGGCGGTAGACCTTGCGCTTGGAGATGTCCGGCCCGGACGGCGCCGGTCGCTCGACCTTCGCGCGCCGCTCGGCCGCCTTCGCGGCCTTCGCCCGGGCGTTGGCCTTCTCCGCCTCACGCGCCGCGCGGGCGCGCTGCCGCTGCTTGCTCACAGTGCCTCCAGCCAGTTGTTCAGCAGGGCGGCTCCGGCGTCACCGCTCTTCTCCGGGTGGAACTGGGTGGCCGACAGCGGCCCGCGCTCGACGGCGGCGACGAACCGCTCGCCGTGCTCGGCGGTCGTCGTCACCGCATCGGCCACCTGGCCGTGCACGGCGAAGGAGTGCACGAAGTAGAAGCGTTCGCCCTCCAGGCCGGCGAACAGCGTCGAGCCGGCAGGCACCTGGACGGTGTTCCAGCCCATGTGCGGGACCACGTCGGCCTGCAACCGGGTGACCTCCCCGGGCAGCACACCGATGCCGCTGGTGTTCTCGCCGTGCTCGACGCCCTTCTCGAACAACACCTGCATACCGACGCAGATCCCGAGGACCGGCCGCCCCTTGCGCAGCCGGTCCCAGACCAGGGTGCCGCCGCGAACGGCGTTGATGCCGCGCATGCAGGCGGCGAAGGCGCCGACACCCGGCACGACGAGCCCGGCCGCGTTCAGGGCGGTGTCGTAGTCGGACGTCAGCTCGACGTCGGCGCCGGCGCGGGCCAACGCCCGCTGCGCCGAGCGCAGGTTGCCCGATCCGTAGTCCAGCAGCGCGACGGTGCTCACAGACTGCCCTTGGTGCTGGGGATGCCGCCGACGCGCGGGTCGAGCGCGACGGCGTCCCGCAGCGCGCGGGCCACCGCCTTGAACTGCGCCTCGACGACATGGTGGGCGTTGCGGCCGGACAACACCCGCACATGCAGGGCGATGTCTGCCGTCGCGACGAGGGACTCCCAGATGTGCCGGGTCAGCGTGGTGTCGTAGGACCCGATCAGCTCGACCAGCTGCGGCTCCTCGTGCACGACGTACGGCCGCCCGGACAGGTCGACCGCGGCCTGCACCAGGCACTCGTCCAACGGCACCAGCGCGTCGCCGAAGCGGCGGATGCCGGCCTTGTCGCCGAGCGCCTGCTTCAGGGCGGTGCCGATCGCCAGGCTGGTGTCCTCGACCGTGTGGTGGGCGTCGACCTCGAGGTCGCCGCGGGTACGCACGGTCAGGTCGAAGCCACCGTGCTTGCCGAGCTGGGCGATCATGTGGTCGAAGAAGGGCACCCCCGTGTCGGAGGACGCCTGACCGGTGCCGTCCAGGTCGAGCTCGACACGCACGTCCGACTCCTTCGTCGTGCGTTCGACCAGAGCGGTCCTGCTCATGAGGTGATCTCCTTCAGTGCGTCCAGGAAGGACGTCGTCTCGCTTTCGGTACCGGCGTTCACGCGTAGCCAGCCGGCCAGCCCCGGGCCGCCGCTGACGTCGCGCACCAGCACCCCCCGGTCCAACAGCGCCTGCCAGACCTGCACCGGCTGCCCGAAAGGCCCGAACAACAGGAAGTTCGCCGCGGTCGGCACGACCTGGAGCCCGTACGACGGGATCTCGCGCACCATCCGGTCGCGCTGCGCCTTGACCTGCTCCACGGTGCCGAGCAGCTCGTCGGCGTGGGCGAGAGCGACCCGCGCGGCGGCCTGGGTGAGCGCGCTCAGGTGGTAGGGGAGCCGGACCAGGCGCAGCGCGTCCACGACGGCGGGGCTCGCGGCGAGGTAGCCGACCCGGGCGCCCGCCAGCGCAAAGGCCTTGCTCATCGTGCGGCTGACGATCAGCCGCGGGTGCCGGCCGAGCAGCGTCACGGCACTGGGAAGGCCGGCGAACTCGGCGTACGCCTCGTCGACCACCACCATCCCGGCGCTCGCCTCCAGCACCGCCTCGACGACCTCCAGGGGTGTGGCGGTGCCCGTGGGGTTGTTCGGCGTGGTGAGGAAGGTGATCGCCGGGCGGTGCCGCTCGACGGCGGCGACCGCGGTGCCGGCGTCCAGGGTGAAGTCGGCGGCCCGGCGCGCGGCGACCCAGCCGGTGTTGGTGCCGGCGGCCAGCAGCGGATGCATGGAGTAGGACGGCTCGAAGCCGAGTGCGACCCGGCCGGGCCCGCCGAAGGCCTGGCCGACCTGCTGCAGCACCTCGTTGGAGCCATTGGCCACCCATACCTGCTCGACGTCGAGCGGCACACCAGTCTGCCGGCTCAGGTAGCCGGCGAGGTCGGTGCGCAGCGCGACCGCCTCGCGGTCCGGGTAGCGGTTGAGCGTCGCGGCGGCCTCGCCGACGGCGCGGGCCAGGTCGGCGACCAGCCCGGGCGAGGGTGCGTGCGGGTTCTCGTTGACGTTGAGCTGGATCGAGTCCGGGAGCTGCGGTGCGCCGTACGGCGCCTTGCCGCGCAGGTCGTCGCGGACGGGCAGGGTGTCCAGGTCCGGCCTCATCGGACCCGCACCTGCACGGCCTCCACGTGGGCCAGCAGGTCCTCGGACCCGCCGAGGGCGGCCACGTGCGGGGCGACGTCGGCCAGCGCCTCTCGGGAGTACTGCACCAGCGACATCCGCTTGAGGAAGCTCTGCGTCGACAGGCCGGCGCTGAAGCGGGCGGTGCCGCCGGTCGGCAGGACGTGGTTGGAACCGGCCAGGTAGTCGCCGAGGCTGACCGGGGTGGAGTTGCCGACGAAGACGGCGCCGGCGTTGCGGACCCGGCGGGCGCGTTCCGGGGCATCGGCGGTCAGCACCTCGAGGTGCTCGGCGGCCCAGCCGTCGACGACCTGCAGGCCGTGGTCGAGGTCGTCGACCAGCACGTGCGCAGACTGTCCGGCCAGCGCCGTCTCGACCCGCTCACGGTGGCGCGTCGCCGGCACCTGCCTGCGCAGCTCGACGTCGACGGCATCCAGCAGCGCCTCGCTCGGCGTGACGAGCAGGCAGGCGGCCAGCGGGTCGTGCTCGGCCTGGGCGATCAGGTCGGCCGCGACGTACGCCGGCACCGCGGTCTCGTCGGCCAGGATGGCGATCTCGGTCGGTCCGGCCTCGGAGTCGATGCCGCAGCGGCCCTGCACGAGACGCTTGGCCGCCGCGACGTAGACGTTGCCGGGGCCGGTCACCACGTCGACCGGCGCGCAGCCCTCGATGCCGTAGGCGAACATCGCCACCGCCTGGGCCCCGCCCACGGCCCACACCTCGTCGACCTCGAGCAAGGCGCAGGCGGCGAGCACGACCGGGTGCGGCAGGCCGTCGGCCTGCGGCGGGCTGGCCACGGCCAGGCTCCCGACCCCGGCGACCAGCGCCGGGACGACGTTCATGACCACGCTGCTGGGATAGGCGACGCGACCGCCCGGGACGTAGAGCCCGACCCGGCCGACCGGCACCCAGCGCTCGGTCACCGTGGCGCCGTCCACGACCTGCACGACCTCATCAGCGCGCAGCTGGGCGACGGCCACGGTCCGCGCGCGGCGGCCGGCCTCCTCGAGCGCGGCGCGGACCGCGGGATCGAGCTGCTCGAGCGCCCGCGCGAGCGCCGCGGCGGGCACCCGCAGGTGCTCGGGCTCCACGCCGTCGAAGCGCTGGGTGGCCTCGCGGACGGCCTGCGCCCCGCGGTCGCGCACGTCCTGCACGACCGGCCGGACCTGCTCGACCGCCGCGGCGACGTCGAGGATCGCGCGTGGCAGCAGGGCCTGTACGTCGCCGCCGCGACGCCCGCGCAGGTCGATGCGGGTGAGCACGGCGCGAGGCTCCAGACGTCAGCGGGTGGGTCGCCTCAGCCTAGCGGCGGGCGGCCTGCGCCTCGTGGCTCAGCGCTCCCGTACGAGCGAGGTGGCGACGTAGCCGAGCAGGGCACCGACCGGCCAGCCGACCAGGGTCTGCGTGGCCAGCAGGCGCAGGCTCACCTCGAGCAGGCCCGGCTGGCTGCTCCTGATCGCCTGCTGGGCCTGCTCGAGGGTGACCTGCTGGCCGACCACCATGGCCACATAGGCCGCCGCCAGGCCACCGGCGGTCAGCCCGACCACGACGGCCGGCCCGTGCCGCCGGCCCAGGTGCCAGGCCAGCAGTCCGCCGATGATCCCGGCCACCGTGACGGCGAGCAGGAAGAAGCCGTCCCCGGCGATGAAAGCGTTGCTGCCCGGCATCGCCAAGCGGGCCTGCCCGTCGTCGTCGACGACGGCGGTGGGCCGCGGGGCCACGGCCGCCCACAGCAGGCCCACGGGCGCACCGAGCAGGACGGTGACGGCCGCGGCGAGCAGGCCGGCGAAGGTGTCCGCGCCGATCGTCGGCGAGACCTGCGCCGGCACGGCGTACGGCACCCCGAAGGCGGGTGCGGCGGCCGGGGCGCGACGGGGGTCAGGCGTCGTCCAGAAGGTGCTCACCCGTCCATCGTGCCCGTTCGCCGGTGCCGGCGCTGCGTAGCCGCTCTCGCAGTGTCACCGCAGTGCGCCCCGGCTGGACCCTACGCTGCGCCGCATGGCCCTCCGCGTCGGCGTCGCCGCCCTCGCGGTCGGCTGCTCGGCGGCGCTGGCGCTCGGGAGTTGCTCCTCCGGCGCAGAGCCGACGACCGCGCCGAGCGCCGCGTCCTCGCAGGCCCTGAACGAACCGCTGGCCGGCGTCGAGCTTCCGCCCGACCCGCTGCAGCCGCTGGTCCCGCAGCCGGACGAGGTGCCCGGCGGGATGGTCCCGCTGCTGGCAGCGAGTGGCAGCAGGGATGCCGAGGCCATCGCAGCGTTCTCCGCCGATCCCGCCGCGGCCGGCCAGGCGCTGGCGGAGCACGGTTTCCGCAGCGCCTATGTCGCGCAGTACGCGCACCCCAGCGACGGCCGGGTGCTGTCCGTCGTGGTGGCCCGCTTCGCCGACGCCGCCGGGGCCAGAGCCGATCTCGACAGCGACCTGGCGGCCTCGTCCGGCGACCTGGTCGAGCTGCCGACCCTCGGCGAGGCGTCGCAGCTGCGCCGCCAGCCGCTGCCGGGCGAGCAGCCGGGTGAGCTGCTGACGCTGCGCTTCCGGCAGGGGGTCACCACGTGGCTGCTGGCCTACGGCGCCCGCCCGACGGCGGACCCGCAGTTGGTCGCGGAGCTCGCCCGCCCCCTCCTGGACCGCACCACCAGCTGAGCGGCCCTGGACCGGACAGTCAGTGCCAGGCGTCCGCGGTGCGCCACACCAGGATGTCGAGGATCCGCAGCCGGGTGAGCTCATGCCCGTCCTCGGCCGCCAGCAGCTCCAGCGCGTCGAAGGCGTCGCGCTCGGCCTGCAGGTCGTCGCGCATCTGCCGGCACAGGTCGGCGATGAAGTCCGCCCAGGCCCGGTCCGTGGAGCGCGGCAGCACACCTGGTGCGGTATAGGCCTCGAAGATCCGCGAGTCGTAGAGCGGGACCAGGTCGGGGCGCTTGCGGTGCAGCACCTTGCTCACGACGGTCCCGCGGACGCCACGACCGGAGTACCGCGGCTCGTCGAGGATCCCGAACAGCCCGGCCACGCACAGCAGGTGGTCCTCGTCCGCCTCGTCCAAGGCGACCTCGGGCAGCTCCGCCACCGCCTCGAGCGCGGGCAGCATCTCCCGCAGCAGCGAGAACCGGCCGGCGTCCATGTGCACGCCGATCAGCGCCGGCGCGAGCAGGTCGCCGTCGACCAGCTCCGCCGTCCCGTTGGTCAGCAGCCGGTCGTAGGCGGGATAGGCGTAGCCGTTGCGGACGTCGAGGTAGTCGAGCAGCAGCTGGTCGGGGTGCTCGACCACGAGCGTGCCGGCGCACAGCCGCAGCTCGCCGAGGGCAGCGGCGCGGGCTCCGGGCGCGGCCGGGCGGATGACGCGTTCCACAGGGTCACGCTAGCTGCTCTCGCCCGCCGGCGACGGTGCTTCACGCGCCGCTCGGCAGGCAGCCGGTGCCGAGCAGCGCCTTGAGGTCGGCGAACAGAGCGGGCGAGGCCGTCACCCGCAGCCGGTCATCGAGTCGGACGACAGTGGTCCTGTCCCCGCCGACCAGCTGGAGGTGGACGTCGGTGGTGCCGGGGTGGGCAGCGAGCACCTCCTTGAAGCGCTCGACCACCGGCGGCGTGCAGCGCGGGGTCGGCAGCGACACCAGGACCGGCCCGCGCGGACCGACGGACAGGTCGGGGACGGTGATCTCGTTGCCGATGATCTTGGGGGTCTCGTCGCGCTTGTCGACGCGGCCGCGCACCAGCACGACCGCGTCCTCGACCAGGTGCACGGCGGCGTTGACGTAGCTCTGCGGGAAGAACATCACCTCGACCGCACCCTCGAGGTCCTCCAGGGTGACCATCGCCCACGGGTTGCCCTGCTTGGTCGTCTTGCGGGTGACGCTGGACAGGATGCCGCCGACGGTGACGGTGCGGCCGTCGTCGCATTCCGCGATCTGTGAGACCGGCAGGTCCACCGCACCGGCCAGCAAGTGCTCGACGCCGAACAGCGGATGGTCGGAGACGTAGAGCCCGAGCATCTCGCGCTCGTAGGTGAGCAGGACGGACTTCTCCCACTCCCCCATCGGCACGGTGACGTCGAACAGCCCGCCGTCGCCCGGCGGAGCGTCCTCACCACCCATGCTGCCGAACAGGTCGAACTGCCCGATCGCCTCCTGCTTCTTGGTCTCCATGCACGCCTCGATCGCCTCGGCGTGCACGTGCACCAGCCCCTTTCGGCTGTGTCCGAGCGAGTCGAAAGAGCCTGCCTTGCAAAGGGACTCGACTAGCTTCTTGTTGCAGGCGACGGGCTCGACCTTGCGCAGGAAGTCGCCGAAGTCGGCGAAGCGCCCCTTGCTCTCACGGGTGCGCACGATCGAGGCGACGACGTTGGTGCCGACGTTGCGGATCGCCGACAGCCCGAAGCGGATGTCGGTGCCGCGCGGGGTGAAGTCGCTGTCGGAGTCGTTGACGTCGGGCGGCAGCACCTTGATGCCCATCCGGCGGCACTCGGCGAGGTAGAGCGCGCTCTTGTCCTTGTCGTCCTTGACACTGGTGAGCAGTGCGGCCATGTACTCGGCCGGGAAGTTGGCCTTGAGATAGGCGGTCCAGAAGCTCACCATCCCGTAGCCGGCGGTGTGCGCCTTGTTGAACGCGTAGTCCGAGAACGGGACGAGGATGTCCCACAGCGTTTTGATCGCGCCCGCGGAGTAGCCGTTCGCCGTCATGCCGGCAGCGAACCCGTCGTACTCCTTCTCGAGGATCTCCTTCTTCTTCTTGCCCATGGCGCGACGGAGCAGGTCGGCCTTGCCGAGCGAGTAACCCGCGAGCTGCTGGGCGATCGCCATGACCTGCTCCTGGTAGACGATCAGCCCGTAGGTGTCGCCCAGGATCTCGGCCAGCGGCTCGGCCAGCTCGGGGTGGATCGGCACGACCGGCTTGCGGCCGTTCTTGCGGTCGGCGTAGTCGTTGTGGGCGTTGGCGCCCATCGGGCCCGGCCGGTAGAGCGCGAGAACGGCGGAGATGTCCTCGAAGTTGTCCGGCTTCATCGACCGCAGCAGCGCCCGCATACCGGGGTTGTCCAGCTGGAACACCCCGAGCGTGTGGCCGCTGGCCAGCAGCTCGTACGCCGGCCGGTCCTCCAGCGGCAGCGTCTCGAGCACGACGGTCTGACCGCGGTTGCTCTCGATGTGCTCGAGGCAGTCGTCCAGCACCGTCAGGTTGCGCAGCCCCAGGAAGTCCATCTTGAGCAGCCCGAGCGTCTCGCAGGCGCCCATGTCGAACTGGGTGATGATCGCGCCGTCCTGCTCCCGGCGGTGGATCGGGATGACGTCCAGCAGCGGCTCGCGGCACAGGATGACGCCGGCGGCGTGCACGCCCCACTGCCGCTTGAGGCCCTCCAGGCCGCGCGCGGTGTCGACGACCTGCTTGGCGTCGGGGTCGCTCTCGTACAGCGCGCGGAACTCGCCGGCCTCGTTGTAGCGCTTGTGGCTGGGGTCGAAGATCCCGGCCAGCGGGACGTCCTTGCCCATGACCGCCGGCGGCATCGCCTTGGTGATCCTGTCACCGGTGGCGTAGGGGAAGCCGAGCACACGCGCGGCGTCCTTCACCGCGGCCTTCGCCTTGATCGTGCCGTAGGTGATGATCTGCGAGACGCGCTCCTCGCCGTACTTCTCCGTCGCGTAGCGGATCATGTCGCCGCGCCGGCGCTCGTCGAAGTCCAGGTCGATGTCGGGCATCGAGATGCGCTCGGGGTTGAGGAACCGCTCGAACAGCAGCTTGTGCGCGATCGGGTCGAGCTCGGTGATCGCCAGGGCGTACGCGACGAGGCTCCCGGCTGCGCTGCCGCGACCGGGACCGACCCGGATGCCGGCCTCGTGGGCGTAGCGGACCAGGTCGGCGGTCACCAGGAAGTAGCCCGGGAAGCCCATCTGGCAGATGACATCGACCTCGTAGTCGGCCTGCTTCGTGTGTCCCTCCGGAACACCGTCGGGGAAGCGGCGGGCCAGCCCCTCGTGCACCTGCGCACGCAGGAAGCTCTGCTCGTCGTAGCCCTCGGGCACCGGCACCCGCGGCATCAGGTCGCGGCCCTCGGTGAAGCTCATCTCGCAGCGCTCGGCGACGAGCAGCGTGTTGTCGCAGGCCTCGGGGAACTCGCTCCACAGCGACCGCATCTCCTGCGGGCTCTTGAGGTAGAAGTCCTGCGCGTCGAACTTGAAGCGCTGCGGGTCGGCCATCGTCTTGCCGGACTGCACGCACAGCAGCACCTCGTGGGCGGTGGCGTCCCCGGGCGCGGTGTAGTGCAGGTCGTTGGTGGCCAGGAACGGCAGGCCCATGTCCCGGGCCAACCGGATCAGGTCCTTCTGCGCGCGCCGCTCGATGGGGATCCCGTGGTCCATCAGCTCGCAGTAGAAGTTCTGCGCGCCGAAGATGTCGCGGAACTCGCCCGCGCTCTGCTTGGCCTTGTCGTACTGCCCCATCCGAAGGTAGGTCTGGATCTCCCCGGACGGGCAGCCGGTGGTCCCGATCAGATCGACGTCGGGCCGGATGTGCTCGGCGAGCAGCTCCTTGTCCATGCGCGGCTTGTAGTAGTAGCCCTCGAGACTCGCCAGGCTGGAGAGCTTGAACAGCCGGTGCATGCCCTCCGTGCTGGTGGCGAGCATCGTCATGTGGGTGTAGGCACCACCACCGGAGACGTCGTCCTCGCCGCCGGCGCCCCACTTGACGCGGGTCTTGTCGAACCGGCTGCCGGGGGCGACGTAGCTCTCGATGCCGATGATCGGCTTGACGCCGTGGGCCTGCGCCTTCTTCCAGAAGTCGTAGGCACCGAAGACGTTGCCGTGGTCGGTCATCGCCAGGGCCGGCATCCCGAGCTCCGCGGTGCGGGCGAACAACTCGTCCAGCCGCGCCGCACCGTCGAGCATGGAGTACTCGGTGTGCACGTGCAGGTGCACGAACGAGTCTCGCGCGGTCACGTCTCTCCTACGGGTACGCCGGATGGTGCAGCGTCGGTCCGAGGGGAAGACGGCCCGTGCTGTGCTGTTGCGTGCTGCCGGCAACTCTGCCACGAGGACCCGACAGTTCGCGGCAGGCGCACCGCACGGACACGCCCACGGCGCCCCGGTGGGGCTGGTGGGGCCCGCGGTGTGGCCGCGCTGGGGCCCGCGCTTGGCGGTCACGAGGCCGCAGCTGGTCGGACGTGCGCCGCGGGAACCGCAGATCAGCCGATCAGGTCGTTGTCCTCCAGCCAGGACTTCGCGACCTGCTCGGGCCGCTCGCCGTCGGCGGAGACGCGCTTGTTGAGGTCGGTCATGACGTCCTGCGTGAGGGCCTCGGTGATCGGGCCGTACAGCTCGGTGAGCTCCTCGCCATGGCTGTCCATGACCTCCTTGGTGAAGACGGGCGAGGCGTTGTACAGCGGGAAGAACGCCTTGTCGTCCTCGAGGACGGTCAGGTCGAGCGCACCGATCCGACCGTCGGTCGTGAAGATCTCACCGAAGTTGCAGGGCTGACCCTTGTCGGTGGAGGTGTAGACGATGCCGGTGTCGAGCACGGTCACCTGCTTGTCCGGGAACTCGAACCCGTAGGTCTTCTCCAGCCCGGGCAGGCCGTCGTCACGGGTGGAGAACTCGCTCTCCACGCACAGCGACAGCGCGCCGGCCTCGACAGACGCAAGGTCCGAGATGGTCTCGGGACTGCCGAGCTCGGCAGCCGCCTCGCTGCGGAACGCGAGGCCGTAGGTGTTGTTGAAGTTCGCCGGCTCGAGCCAGACCAGCTCGTTCTCGGCCAGGTCGCGGTCGCGGACGACTTCGTACTGCTCGATGCGGTCCGGGATCGGCTCGGTCTCCTTGAAGAAGCTGATCCACGCGGTGCCGTTGTACTCCCAGTAGTGGTCCACCTTGCCGGAGACGAGCGCGCCGCGGGAGGCGTCCGTACCGCCGAGGTTGATCTGGTCGACGACAGTGGCACCGGCGTCCTCGAGCGCGAGCTTGCTGATGTGGCCGAGGATGAGCTGTTCGTCGAAGTCCTTGGACCCGACCGTGATGGTGGCGTCGGACAGCGGTCCGTCGCCCGGGGTCGCCGGGTCACCGCCGCCGCAGGCGGTGGCGGTGAGCAGGACACCGAGGACGGCGCTGAGGACGGGGGTACGGGAACGCATGCGAGAGCCTCTTTCTGTCGGGTGGCGCGGGGAAACGGGTCAGAGCCCGCGAGGGGAGAGCAGGTCCTGCACGACCCCCGCCAGGTAGTCGGCGAGCAGCGCGAGGGAGGAGGCGAGGACGGCCCCGGTGACGAGGACCACGTCCCGGTTCAGCTGGATGCCCTGGAAAATCACGTAACCCAGTGCCTGGACGCCGAAGAAGGTGGACAGCGTGGCCGTGCCGACGTTGATGATCAGCGCTGTACGGATGCCGGCCAGGACGACCGGCACGGCGAGCGGGAGCTCGACGCGGCGCAGGACGCGCAGCGGTCCCATGCCCATGCCGCGCGCCGCCTTCGTGAGCGAGGGGTCGACCTGCTGCAGGCCCACGATGGTGTTCCGCAGGATCGGCAGGGCGGAGTAGGCGAACAGGCCGATGACGATCGACCGGAAGCCGGTGCCGAGCGTCAGCACGATGAGGGTGATCAGCCCGAACGACGGAATCGCCTGCCCCAGGTTCCCGAGCGCGAGAATCACCGGGCTGGCACGGCGGGTGCTGGGCCGCGTCGCCAGGATGCCGAGCGGGACGGCGACCGCGATGACCAGAGCGGTCGACACCAGCGACAGCTGAACGTGCTCGGCCACCCGCTCACGCAGGGCCGGCGCGTTCAGCACCCGCGCCTCGATGCTGTCGAGCTCCTGGCGCTGCACCCAGGCGTACAGGAGGCCGTTGATGACGAGCAGGAACACCGGCATGCCCAGCCAACCCGCCGCACTGCGGCGGGACAGGCGCGTCCGGCCGGGGCCGGGCTCGGGCGGCGGAAGCGCCGTCAGAGCGGTCACGGCGTGCGGTCCTCGACGGCGAGCTTGGCCACCCGGTAGTACTCCTCGTTGCGGTCGCGCGTCGAGCGGACGCTCGTCATGAGCGTGTCCAGGTCCACCAGCCCCTGATAGGTGCCCCGACCGTCCACGACGACCGCGACCCCGGCGTTGGAGGTGACGAGCTCGTTGAGCGCGTCCGACAGGGTGGCGTGCGGCTCGACGAGGGCGACGACGGGCAGCCCGAGGCGGCGCAGGTCGGTTTCCGGTCGGTTGAGGTCCCGCGTGTTGAGCCAGCGGGCAGGGCGCCCCTGCTCGTCGATCAGCAGGATCGTGGTCCAGTCGGACTCGTGCAGCCGCCGGCGCACGTCCTCGACCCGGTCGCTCAGGCGCGCGGTCGGGCAGTCGGTGGTCACCTCGACGTCGCGGATGCGGGTGAGGTTCAGCCGCTTGAGCGCCGCGCCCGCGCCGATGAAGTCCTCGACGTAGCTGTCGGCCGGGTTGGTGAGGATCTCCTCGGGCGTGTCGAACTGCGCGATGTGCGACTGGTCGCGCAGCACGGCGATCCGGTCGCCCATCTTGATCGCCTCGTCGACGTCATGGGTCACGAAGATGACGGTCTTCTGCACCTGCGACTGCACTCGGAGGAACTCGTTCTGCAGCCGTTCGCGGGTGATCGGGTCGATCGCGCCGAACGGCTCGTCCATCAACATCACCGGCGGGTCGGCGGCCATCGCCCGGGCGACACCGATGCGCTGGCGCTGGCCGCCCGACAGCTCCTTCGGGTAGCGGCCGCGGTAGGTCGCGGCGTCCATGCCCACCAGCTCGAGCAGCTCGTCGACGCGGTCGGCGATGCGGGTCTTCTTCCAGCCGAGCATCTTCGGGACCGTCGCGATGTTGCTGGCGATCGTCTGGTGCGGGAACAGCCCGGTCGCCTGGATGACGTAGCCGATCCGACGTCGCAGCGCGTCCGGGTCGGCCCGGGTGACGTCCTCGCCGTCCAGGAAGATCCGGCCGGAGGTCGGCTCGATGAGCCTGTTGACGAGCTCCATCGTCGTGGTCTTGCCGCAACCGGACGGTCCGACGAGGACGACGATCTCGCCGCGGCGCACCTGCATCGACACCCGGTCGACGGCGGGCGCGGCCTGCCCGCGGAAGCGCTTGGTGAGCTCGTCGAGCCGGATCATCGGCTCCTCGTGCGGGACGGTCGCCGGAGTCGCGGCGCCTTCGGCCGCGGAATCGGTGGGGTTGGTCATCGCAGACCCTTCGAGGTGGTGAACCGCTGCACCAGGACGAACGCAGCGTCGAGGACCAGGGCGACGACGACGATGCCGAGCGTGCCGCCGAGGACGAAGTTCAGGGCGAAGGGGCTACCCAGCGAGCGCAGTCCCCGGAAGATCTCGTTCCCGAGGCCGGGTCCGTTGACGAAGGCCGCGATGGCGGCGATGCCGACGACGATCTGGGTGGAGACGCGGACTCCCGCGAGCAGCACGGGCCAGGCGAGCGGCAGTTCGATGCTGAGGAAGCGCCGCCCCCGACTCATCCCCATCCCACGCGCCGCGCGCACGATCGCGGGATCGACGGACTCCAGCCCGGAGACGGTGTTCCGCACGATCGGGAGCAGGCCGTAGAGCACCAGCGCGAAGACGGAGGGCTTGGTGCCGAGGCCGAACAGCGGGATGGCGAGCGCGAACAGGGCCAGCGACGGGATCGTGAGCATCGTCGAGGCGAAGGTCAGCACGAGGGGACGCAGCGTCAGGCTCCGGTGGGCCAGCACCCCCAGGGCACCCCCGACCACGAGGGCGATGCCGACGGAGAGCAACACGATCTGGACGTGCTCGACGGTGAGTTCCAGCAGGGGCTCACGGTTGGACTCGAGGTACTCGAGGAAGTTCACGCGCCTCCGTCGATCGGGGACAGGGACCCGCGCGCGGCACCGTCGAGCGGCGTCAGCAGACGCGCTTCCCACGATGCCCAGGGCACGAACCGCGGCGGCCCGGAGAGAGCCGAACCGCCCGCAGCGCAGGTCAAACTAGCCGCCCGACATGAAGATCCCGTGACGGCCGCTGTCGCACGGGCCGCCCGACTACCGCACCGCTCCCATCACCAGCCAGGCACCGCTGCGCAGCCGCAGCCCGAGAGTGATGGCGCGTACGAGCATGAAACCGCCGGCGAAGGCCACCCACAGCCAGACCAGACCGGCGGTCCCCGCCACCGGTGACGCCAGCACCAGCAGGGCGAACGGCAGGTAGCCGACGAGGGTGATCAGCCCTGCGACGGCGAGGTAGCGGCCGTCCCCGGCGCCGATCAGCACGCCGTCCAGCACGAACACCCAGCCGGCCAGCGGCTGGGTGACCGCGACGACGACCAGTACCGCCACGAGCGCGCCCTGCACCTCCGGCTCGGGGCTGAACAGTGGAGCGAGCACCGGGCGCAGCGCGAGCACGCCTGCACCGAGCACGACGCCTGCGCCGATCCCCCAGACCAGCATGCGCCGGGTGAGGGCGCGGGCGGCCTCGCCGTCTCCGGCTCCCAGGGCCCGGCCGGTGAGCGCCTGCCCGGCGATCGCGACGGCATCCAGGGCGAGCGCCAGGAAGCCCCACAGCACGGTCGCGACCTGGTGCGCAGCCAGCTCCGCGTCCCCCTGGGCGACCGCGACGTAGGTGGTGACGAGCAGCGCGGCACGGAGCGTGAGCGTCCGGACCAGCAGCGGCAGGCCCACCCGTCCCACGCGCAGCAGTCCGGCGGCATCCGGCCGCAGCGCGGCACCTGTGCGCCGGGCGGCGCGTACGACGACGACGAGAAAGGCCACGGCCATGCCGGCCTGGGCCAGCACGGTACCGAGCGCGGAGCCGGCGATCCCCATCCCGGCGCCGTGCACGAGGCCGATGCTCAGCACGAGGTTGGCTGCCGCACCGGCCGCGGCGACCAGCAAGGGTGTCCGGGTGTCCTGCAGCCCGCGCAGAATGCCGGTGGCCGCCAGGACGACGAGCATCGCCGGCAGGCCCGGCAGCGACCAGCGCAGGTAGATCACCGCCTGCTCGGCCACGGCGCCGGACGCCGAGAAACCTGCGACGACCTGCGGCGCGAACACGAAGCCGAGAACGGCGGTGGCTGCACCGATCAGCGCAGCCAGCCACACGCCGTCGATGCCGTCCTCGACGGCGGCACGCAGGTCGCCGGCTCCCACCCGCCGCGCGACCGCCGCCGTCGTCCCGTACGCGAGGAAGACGAAGACACCGATCGCGCTGGCGAGCACGCTTCCCGCGATGCCGAGCCCGGCCAGCGGCGGGGTCCCCAACCGGCCCACCACCGCGGAGTCCGCGAGCAGGAACAGCGGCTCGGCGACCAGCGCACCGAAGGCGGGTACGGCCAGGCGCAGGATCTCCCGGTCCGTCGCCAGCCGGTCGGTGCGCCGCGCGGTCGCTCCCACACCACCATCCTGTCCGAGGCGGCAGCGTCAGCGTGCGGGCAGGGCGCCGAGGACCAGGCGGAGGGCGGCCTCGGCGGCACCGGTACAGATGTCCTCGGGGTCACCGGCCAGCTGCAGCCGGTGCGTCGTCACCTGCCCGTCGACCCACACACCGACCCAGACGGTGCCCGCCGGCTGCCCCTCCTCGGGATCCGGGCCGCCGACGCCGGTCGTCGAGACGGTGACGTCGGCGGCCATCAGCTCCGCCACGCCACGGGCCATCTGCCCGGCCGTCTCCGGGTTCACGACCGGCCCGGGCGCGACCCCGAGCAGCCGCTGCTTGGTCTCGCTGGCGTAGGCGACGACGCCGCCCAGCAGCCACTCACTCGCGCCCTTCCCCTGCGCGGCCCGATCGGCCACCAGACCGGCGGTGACGGACTCGGCCGTCGCGAACCTCCACTGCTCGGCCTGCATCCGCTCGGCCAGCTGCTGCGCCACGTCACCCGACACGGGCGCCGATCTGCCCCGCCGCAGGCCCGGCGAACCCCGCCGGAGCTCCCGGCGCATGCCCAGGTGCTCGATGCCGGCCTCGAGGTACACCTCGCCGTACGGCGTGAAGCCGGCCCGTTCGTAGAACCCGCGGGCGTGCAGCTGGGCGTGCAGTTCGACAGCCGACAGCCCACGCTCGGCGGCCCGCGCCACGAGCAGGTCGAGCAGCGCCCGGCCGGTGCCGGCGCCACGGGCGTCCTCGGCCACGGCCATCCGCCCGATCGTGCCTACGGTCCCGGCCGTACCCGGGAGCAGCCGGCCCTGCTCGTCGGTCCGGCCGTCGACCAGCCGGCCGGTCCCCACGATCCGACCGTCCAGCCGCGCCAGCGCGTGGTCGGCGGCCGCGTCGAGCTCGTCGCGTTCGAGGTCGGCCGGCACGTCCTGGCCGAGCACGAAGACCTCGTGGCGCAGCGCGTAGACCTCGTCGAGGTCGGCCGACCGTGCGAGCCGCACCTCCGCCGTCACGGGCTCTGGCTCCCCCGCTGGACCGGCGGCTCCACGACCCCCTGCTCGCTCGGCGCGACCGGGAAGATCCTCAGCATGTCCAGCTCCGCCCCGCGCCGGGCCAGCTCGACACCACGGACGACCGGCAGCGCCGGTAGCTCGGCCAGCTCCGCGGCCTGCGCCTCCACGACGAGCGCGAACACGCAGGCGCAGCCGGTCCGGTAGGCGTTCGCCTCCTGTCCGACGGTGCGCGCGTCGGCTTCGTACACCCGGCGGAACTCCTCCTCCGGCGAACCGACCGCAATGGTCTTGGCCGTGCGGAGCAGCTCCTGCTGCTCGTCCGCCTTGCGCATCGCGATCTGCGAGAACACCTGCCGCAGCCCGGCAACGATCTCTCCGGGCGTCTGGAAGCGGATCTTCTCCGGCTCCCCCGGCACCGGCGCACGCAGGTAGCCGAGCCGTACCTCGAGCCCGGACTCCACCAGCAGCTCGCCGGTCTCCTCCGGGGTGAGCCCCCTGTTCAGGCTGATCAGCGCGAGGAAGCGGCCGCCGGGGTCACGACGGGACAGCTCCACCGCCCGGTCCCGGGCCGTCGCGAAGTGCGCGTCGATGTCCGCACCGACCGGCGGTCCGAGCGTCAGCGGCAGCTCGGCCTCCCGCTGGGCCTGCTCCCGCTCACGCACCGTCTCGGGGCTGCTCAGCGCGAGGGCGGCACCCGTACCGGCAACGAACACGGTGGCCGCCAGGAACAGGCCCAGTTGCGGCACGTCGCTCAGCAACCTGAGCGGACCGCGCGCGACATAGCGGTCGTCGAGCCGGCGCAGGGCACGGCCGCCGGCCAGCATGACCAGCGACAGCCGCCGGCGCCGGTCGGACAGCCCGTCCAGCACGCCCCGCAGCAGCACCGCCAGGCGGGGCACCAGCCGGGTGTCGAGGTCGCGCAGGCTCACAGCCATCTCCTCAGGCTCCTCAGGACCACTCGGCCACCCGGTCCAGCGCCTGCTGCAGGTCCGCCGGGTAGGGGCTGGCGAACTCCACCCAGCGCCCGTCGTCGGGGTGGGAGAAGCCGAGGCGTACGGCGTGCAGCCACTGGCGCTCGAGACCCAGCCGCTTGCTCAGCGTCGGGTCGGCCCCGTAGGTGACGTCGCCGACGCAGGGATGCTCGAGCGCGGCCATGTGGACCCGGATCTGGTGGGTCCGGCCGGTCTCGAGCCGGATGTCGAGCAGGCTGGCGTGCCGGAACGCCTCGACCGTCTCGTAGTGGGTGACGCTGTCGCGGCCGCCGGCGACCACGGCGAACTTGTACGCACTGCTCGGGTGGCGGTCGATCGGCGCGTCCACCGTTCCCGTCAGCGGGTCGGGGTGGCCCTGGACCAGCGCGTGGTAGCGCTTGTCGACGGTCCGCTCCCGGAAGGCGTCCTTGAGCACGGTGTACGCCCGCTCGCTCTTGGCGACGGCCATGCAACCGCTGGTGCCGACGTCGAGGCGGTGCACGACGCCCTGGCGCTCCTCCGCACCGCTGGTGCTGACGCGGTGGCCGGTCGCGGCCAGTCCGCCGATGACGGTCGGGCCGTCCCAGCCGGGACTGGGGTGGGCCGCGACGCCGACCGGCTTGTCCACGACGAGGATGTCGTCGTCCTCGTAGAGCACGACCAGGCCCGCGACCACCTCGGGCGGCTTCGACCTGGCCCGCTCGGGATCCGGCAGGTCGACCTCGAGCACCGCACCGGCCGTGACCCGCTCGCTCTTGAGGACCGGCTGGCCGTCCAGGGTGGCGGCGCCGGCCCCGACCAGGTCCGCCGCCGCCGTCCGGCTCAGGCCGAACAGCCGGCTGATCGCAGCGTCCAGCCGCAGCCCGTCCAGCCCCTCGGGGACAGGCAGGGAGCGGCGCGAGGTCACCCGTACATCATGCGGGGTCGTCCTGGCGGCGACCGTCGAGCTCGATCCCGCGGAAGGACAGCAGCACTGCCAGGAGGCCGCCGAGCACGATCCCGCTGTCGGCGACGTTGAAACTCGGCCAGACCTGGAAGTCGAGAAAGTCGACGACCGCGCCGCGTCCGGGGCCGGGGCTGCGCAGCAGCCGGTCGATCAGATTGCCGCCGGCCCCGCCGAGCAGCAGGCCGAGGCTCAGCGCCCAGCCGACGCTGCCGACCCGGGGGCTGAGCCGCACGATGACGACCACCACGACCACCGCGACCAGGGTGAGCAGCAGGGTGGCGCCCTGGGCGAGGGAGAAGGCGGCCCCCGAGTTGCGGCTCACCCGGATGAGCAGCTGACCACCGAGTAGTTCGAGCGTGCGCCTGCCCTCGAGCTCGGCGACGACCCAGACCTTGGTCGCGACGTCGAGCCCGAGCACGGTCAGGGCAACGACCGCGAGCAGCGCGGTACGGCGCCGCCGGACAGGTGCGGCCTCGCTCAGCGCCGCTCCTCGCGCTGCTTGCACGTCACGCACAGCGTCGCCCGCGGGAAAGCCTGAAGCCGCGCCTTCGGGATCGGGTTGCCGCAGTTCTCGCACCGGCCATAGGTGCCCGCGTCGAGCCGGTCCAACGCCCGCTCGACCTGGACGAGCAGATCGCGGCTGTTGTTGGCCAGCGACATCTCGTGCTCGCGCTCGAAGGTCTTGGTGCCGGCGTCGGCCTCGTCCCCGGAGCCCTCGCTGCTCTGGTCACGCTTGAGGGACTCACTGGCCGCCTCGGCGGTCTCGATCTCACCGCGCAGCTCGATCGCCTGGTCCTCGAGCTCGCTGCGGACGGCCTTGAGCTCGGGCTTGGTCCACGCGTCGTCGCCCATCGGAGCCGGCGGCTTCGGCGCGGCGGTCGTCCCGGCCCGCTCGGCGGCCGGCACCTTCCCGGGAGCAGCCTTGGGGGCGCTGGGCTGCGCTGGCGTCGCGCGGGCCGGCTTTGCGGGTGCGGCCTTTGCGGGCGCGGCCTTGGCCTTGGCGGGCGCGGCTTTGGCCTTGGCGGCCGGCTTGGCCGGCGCGGCCTTGGCGGCCTGCATGGGCGCAGCCTTGGCCAGCTTCGGGGGCGCCGCCTTCACCACCCTGACGGGAGTCGCCTTGACGGGAGCCGCCTTGGCCGGCGCAGCCTTGGCGGCCTGCGTGGGGGCCGCCTTCACCACCTTGGCCGGTGCCGCCTTGGCCGGTGCCGCCTTGGCCGGAGCCGCCTTGCCCGCCTTGGCCGGTGCCGCCTTGGCCGGAGCCGCCTTGCCCGCCTTGGCCGGAGCCGCCTTGGTTGCCTTTGCAGGCGCCTTGTTGGCCGAAGCCTTCGCGGCCGACGGAGCAGGCTTGCTGGCCGCAGTCTTCGCCGGAGTCCCGGACCGGCCCGCACCACTCCGGGAGCGCGGGCCCGGCGGGGCCGCGGGCTGCGCGCTCGGGCTCGGCGCGGCCGGGACGGGCGCGGGCGTCTCCTCGGTCGAGGGCTTCTTGCCGCCCGGCAGCAAGTTCCGGACCTTGCCGAAGCGCGTGGCCATCCCGCCCCCTCACGTCCGCCACACCCGGACGGGCATGATCACAACCGCGCGCAGGATACGTGCAGGGAGAGCAGCCGACCAAGTCCACCACGCCCTCGGGGCCCGCCGTCGTCGCGTACGCCCTCACGGAGCCGGGGTCGGCGCACCGCTAGAGTCTGCGGTGTCGCAGCGATGGGGACCAGTAGCGGCGGACGCAGCCCAGAGCGAGCCGGGGACGGTGCGAGCCCGGCGGTGTGCTCGCGCGTGAACATCAGCCCCTGAGCGACACCCCGCGTCACCAGAGGGGGGTGCCACAAGGCACCCAAGGAGGGTGGTACCGCGGAGCCGCCCGGCTTCGTCCCTCCGTCGAGAGCACGCCACGACGGAGGAGTATCGGATGAAGCAGCTGCCCGCCCAGGTCGACCTGCCGGCCGTCGAGCGCGCCGTACTCGAACGCTGGGAGAAGGGCCGCGTCTTCGAGCGCAGCCTGGAGGCAACCCGGGACGGCGAACCGTGGGTGTTCTACGAGGGCCCACCCACGGCCAACGGCAAGCCGGGCACGCACCACGTCGAGGCGCGGGTCTTCAAGGACCTGTTCCCGCGATTTCGGACCATGCAGGGCCGGCACGTCCCGCGCAGGGCCGGCTGGGACTGCCACGGTCTGCCGGTCGAGCTCGCGGTCGAGAAGGAGCTCGGCTTCTCCGGCAAGCAGGACATCGAGGCGTACGGCGTGGCGGAGTTCAACGCGAAGTGCCGCGAGAGCGTGCTGCGCCACGTCGATGAGTTCGAGCGGATGACGCACCGGATGGGCTACTGGGTCGACATGGGCGACGCCTACCGCACGATGGACTCCTCCTACATCGAGTCCGTCTGGTGGTCGCTCGAGCAGATCGCCGATGCGGGCCTGCTCGTCGAGGACCACCGGGTCGCGCCCTACTGCCCCCGCTGCGGCACCGGGCTCTCCGACCATGAGGTGGCTCAGGGCTACCAGACGGTGACCGACCCCAGCGTCTACGTCCGCTTCCCTGTCACCAGCGGCCCACTCGTCGACCTCGGCGCCGCACTGCTGGTCTGGACCACCACCCCGTGGACGCTGGTCAGCAACACCGCCGTCGCGGTCCACCCGACCGTCACCTACGTGGCCGCGCGCGCCGGCACCGAGGTGCTGGTGGTCGCCGAATCGCTGCTGAGCGTCCTGGGCGAGGACGCCGAGGTCCTGCAACGCTTCCGCGGGAGCGAGCTCGAGCACACGACGTACTCCCGTCCGTTCGAGCTGGTCGCCTTCCCGGCGAGCGATGGCGCGAACGCGCACTACGTCGGCCTCGCCGACTACGTCACCGTCGAGTCCGGCACCGGCCTGGTGCACCAGTCCCCCGCGTTCGGCGCGGACGACATGCTGGTCGCCAGGCGCTACGGCCTGCCGGTGGTGAACCCGGTGCGCCCCGACGGCACCTTCGAGGAGCACCTGCCGCTGGTCGGCGGCCAGTTCTTCAAGGCTGCGGACCAGACGCTCGTGCAGGACCTGCGCGAGCGCGGCCTGCTCCACCACGAGCTGCCGTACGAGCACAGCTACCCGCACTGCTGGCGCTGCGACACCGCGCTGCTCTACTACGCGCTGCCCAGTTGGTACATCCGCACCACGGCGCTCAAGGACCGGCTGGTCGAGGAGAACGAACGCACCAACTGGTATCCGAGCACCATCAAACACGGCCGGTACGGCGACTGGCTCGACAACAACATCGACTGGGCGCTGTCCCGCAACCGCTACTGGGGCACGCCGCTGCCGATCTGGCGCTGCACGACGGACAAGGAGCACTGGCAGGCGTACGGGTCGCTGGCCGCGCTGGGTGCGGCGGCCGGCCAGGAGCTCAGCACGCTGGACCCGCACCGGCCGTACGTCGACGACATCGCCGTCGCCTGTCAGCAGTGTGGGGCCGAGGCGCGGCGGGTGCCCGAGGTCATCGACGGCTGGTACGACTCCGGCTCGATGCCGTTCGCGCAGGTGGGCTACCCGCACAGCGGGGTCGAACCGGCCTACCCGGCGCAGTTCATCTGCGAGGCCATCGACCAGACCCGCGGCTGGTTCTACACGCTGATGGCGGTCGGGACGCTGGTGTTCGACCGCTCGTCGTACGAGACCGTCCTGTGCCTCGGGCACATCCTCGACGGCGAGGGCCGCAAGATGAGCAAGCACCTGGGCAACGTGCTGGACCCGTTCGAGCTGTTCGAGCGGCACGGCGCGGACGCGCTGCGCTGGTACATGCTCTGTGGCGGCAGCCCGTGGTCGGCCCGACGCGTGGGTCATGAGCAGGTCGAAGAGGTGGTCCGCAAGGTCCTGCTCACCTACTGGAACACCGCCGCCTTCCACACCCTCTACGCCACCGTCAACGGCTGGGAGGGCCAGACCGGCGAGAAGACCCTGCTGGACCGCTGGGCGCTGTCGCAGGTGCATGACACCGCACGCGAGGTGACCGAGGCGCTGGAGGACTTCGACTCGCTGCGGGCCGGCCGCCGCCTGGCGCAGTGCATCGACGACCTGTCCAACTGGTACGTCCGGACCTCCCGCCGGCGGTTCTGGGACGGGGATCCGGCCGCGCTCGGCACGCTGCACGAGTGCCTGCGGGTGCTCACCCTGCTGATGGCGCCGTTCACGCCGTTCGTCACCGACGAGGTGTGGGGCTCGCTGTTCGCGGCCTCGGCCGACGACTCGGTCCACCTGGCGGCCTGGCCCACCGCCGACGCGGCGCTGGTCGACGCGCAGCTGACGCAGCAGGTGGCGCTGGTGCGCCGGCTGGTGGACCTCGGCCGGCAGGCCCGTGCAGAGTCCAGGGTCAAGACCCGCCAGCCGCTGGGTCGCGCGATGGTCTCCGCACAGGGCTGGCAGGCGCTGCCGGCCGAGCTGCAGGAACTGGTGTCGTCGGAGTTGAACGTGGTGACGCTCGAGCCGCTGGCCGGCGGCCTGGTCGACGTCAGCGCAAAGGCCAACTTCCGCGCGCTCGGCAAGCGGTTCGGCAAGGGCGTCCAGGCCGTCGCTGCTGCTGTGGCGGCCATGGACGCCGCGGTGCTCGCGGCCGGGCTGCGCGACGGGACGGCGTCGGTCGTCGTGGACGGAACGCCGGTGACGCTGACGCCCGACGAGGTCGTGGTCACCGAGACGCCGCGCACCGGCTGGGCGGTCGCGTCCGGCGCCGGCGAGACCGTCGCGCTGGATCTCGAGATCACGCCCGAGCTGCGCCGATCCGGACTGGTCCGCGAGGCGGTGCGCCTGGTGCAGGAGGCCCGCAAGACCAGTGGCCTCGCGGTCAGCGACCGGATCGAGCTGTGGTGGCAGGCCGAGGGCGAGCTGGCGGAGGCGCTCGCGGAGGGCTCGGCGCGGGTGGCCGAGGAGGTGCTGGCCGTACAGGTGACCGCCGGTCCCCCCACCGCTGATCTGGCCCCGCACAGCGATTCCGGGTTCGGGCTGCGCTTCTGGCTGCGGGTCGCCGGCAGCTGACCGGCGCCGCAGCCGGTGGATCACCCGGATGGCCTCGCCAGATCGGGCTGCCCCGTCGCCGATGCCCCTGGTGACACTCCGCGCTGATCCACCCGCAGCAGCACCGATTCTCCGGGAGACACATGGTGATCGATATCGCCGCGCTCGACAGCAAGCCGGTGCACCGCTCGTTCCGGCTGACCCGGCCGGGCACGGGCAGCGCTCCACAGGTCGCCGACCAGGTGCGTCCGGCGATCGTCCTGCCGGACCGCGAGGGCCGTGCGCTGCTCGCGGCCGCGGAGCGCGAGGACGTCTCCCGCGGCGGCTGCTTCTCCGCCGGTCCCGCCGGGGTGCAGGTCTGGAGCGGCCCGTGGAACGGGCTGCTGGGCCGGCACGGCGACTCGGCGCATCTGGGCTCGGTCGACTGGTCGTACGACACCCCCACGCGGCACTACATCACCGTCTACCGCGTCATGGTGACCGTCCAGGGACACACAGCCGGCGAGTCGCCGCAGTCGCTGCTGGACCGGGTCCTGGCACTGGCGGCGGTGCAGGCCCCGCCGAACGCACTCGCGCTGCCCGTGCCACCGCCACGCGACCCGTTCCGCTCCGAGCTGCGGATGTCGCGGCCCTAGCCGGGGACCCCGGCGCATCTTCGGGTGCATGCTGCAGGCCCGACGGCACCAGGGACCTACCCCCCGACTCGGTGCCGGGCGTTCTCGGTGCCGGCAGCGCCTGATCCACGAACACGGGTGGCACCGAGATCGACCGGCCAGCCGACCGGAGCAGCGCGACCGAGCCGCATGCGTTCGCCGGAGCGGCCCAGCGACGTAGACAGGCGCAACGACCAGGACCGCCGCTCCCGCTTTGCCCACGCCGTTCCGAGCCGTCCGCCAGCCGCCGTTCGCGGCGAATCGGGCCGCGCAGGGGCTGGGACTACTCGCGCATCGACATGTGCCGCGCAGCGGCTGTTACACCACAGGTCAACATTTCCCGATTCTTGACGTGTGGTGCACACACCCCGACAGCACACCCACCTCCGGCGCGGTGCGCGGTGTCCATGACCACCAGTCACCGCCGCTGGGAGCGGTCCACCTGACGCAGGTCCGGGGGCATGCCGAGGCCGGGGTGCGCCCGGAGATGCGTCGCCTTCCGCGGGGCTGGCAGGACACGACGCGAGCGCTGCACTCAGGGCCGGCAGACCCCGCAGGCGGCGTATCCCTCGCGCGCGGCGGCGGACCTGTCGAGGACCTCGGTACCGGGGACATCGCGGACGTAGCGGCACTCGGCGCGGTGGTACTTGCCGCGGTCGGGAATCACGACGACCGACCCAGCGCGCGAGCCCGCGGTCGGGTCGCCCGAGTCCGCCGTCTGGCCGCCCGCCGCGCGACCGGTCGTCCGGGCCGCAGCCTTCGCCGGGGCCGGGGCCTTCGCCGGGGCCGGGGCCTTCGCCGGCCCCGCAGCCTTCGCCGGCCCCGCAGCCTTGGCCGGCGCCCCCGTCTTGGCCGGCGCCGCAGCCTTGGCCGGCGCCCCCGTCTTGGCCGGCGCCGCAGCCTTGGCCGGCGCCCCCGTCTTGGCCGGCCCCACAGCCTTGGCCGGCGCCCCCGTCTTGGCCGGCCCCACAGCCTTGGCCGGCGCTACAGCCTTGGCCACACCCCGTGTGGGCGCCTTCGACGCCGCCTTGGTCGCTGTCCTGCTCGCTGGCTTGGCCGGCACCGCAGCTGCCTTGGTGGTGCGTGCGGTGCGGCGCACGGGCGGGGCGACCTCCACCCCGGGCACGTCCTCCTCGACGATCTCCTCCTCGCGCACCTGCTGCCCGCCCATGGGACGCGCCAAGGCCGGCTTGGCCGAACGGCGCGCCAGGAGCGCGTCGTCAGGCTTGCACACGCCGCAGGGGGTGAACTTTTCCTCACGCGCGTCGAGCACGTCGACCGGCTTGGCCTGCTTGCCGGACAGGTAGCGGCAGCCCTCGACGTGGTAGCGCGGACGCCCCTCGACGACGAGCACCGTGGCGGCGTCGGCGTCCTCCTCGACGGTCTCCTCGACCGGCGGCACGACCGGCGGCACGACCGGCGGCACGACCGGCGGCACGACCGG
>JBBDWV010000028.1:1626-128727 GCA_040902655.1 Mycobacteriales bacterium | reverse complement strand
TACCCAGACGGGACTCACACCCGCTGGCCTGATGCAGCTTGCAGGACGCAACATGCCGGCAGTCTGGTGGACGGCGTGGCCGCTGTCCTGGATACGGCTGCTCAGGGAGCGCCGAGGGTTTCGCAATCGAAGACCGGCGCCCACAGCCGCCGGGCGAGCGCCCCGAAGCGGGTCCGCTCCTCCCCCGCGTCGGCGCCCGCCAGCAGCCGCTCGAAGGCCGGCGCGGGACCGTGCACGTAGGCCAGGTGCCGGTCCTGGCCGTCACCGAATCTGCCTGACCAGTCCTTCTCCGCCGCCTCGAGCGCCTCCTCGACAGAGCTGCCGGCCCGTCGCCGGTCGGCGTAGGTGTGGGTGGCGCCGGTGGCGATCGGCAGCGGCTCGCGCAAGCCGTCGTCGTAGAGCGCGACGAGGTCGCGCAGGACCTCGTGCGGCTGCGGCGGAGCGACCAGCGTCGAGCGCCAGACCGGCTTGCGGTACGGCCCGCGGCCGGTCGTCACCGCCGTCACCTCCGGCTCACCGCTCGCGGCCACCACCAGCAGGTTCACCCATGCCGTGAGCCGGTGCTTCGGTCCGAGAGTGGAGTACCCCGTGCTGGTCAGCACCGCGCCGTGCAGCCCCTCGACCGTACCGGTCAACGTGCGGCCACCCAGGTCGATCACGACGTCCAGCGCCCGCGGCCGACCGGCGTGCACCGTCCGTGCCGCCTGCACCAGCGACTCGACAGCCGCCTCCAGCTCGGCGAGCAACCGCATCCCCAGCGGGCCCGGCGGCAGGGTGCCGCGCCGCCACTCGGCCTGGTTGAAGGCGGCGGCGTCGAGGCCGACCAGCCGTGCCGCGAGCATCCGGTCGCCGACGTCCCACTTCTGCAGGGGGTCCAGCTCCGCGGCCAGCGCGTCGGCGACCGAGTCCTGGCGGTCCGGCACGTGCACGCCGAGCCGCTGGGCCAGCAGCGCCCTGGTCGGGTGGACCAGGAAGGCCACCAGGTCGCGCAGCGCCACATCTGCCGGCCGGGCCGGCAGCGGACCCGTCAGGAAATCCCCGGCGGACGTCCGCGGCTGCAGCGCAGCCCGCGCACCGGCGAAGGCACCCGTGTCGTGGCTGAACGGGCGGGCGGCATCGAAGTTCCGCGCGTCGAAGGGCTGCAGCGGATGGCGGGTCAGCACCTCCGCCAGTGTCGTGTCGCCGACCATCTCCCGGACGACGTCGAACAACTCGCCGAGCGGGACGGCGGGCGGGCGGTTCGCCCCGGTGACCGGGTCGGCGCCGGTGTAGAGCAGCAGCAGCTGGTCCCCGGCCGACATCAGCGCGTCGAGCAGCAGCTGCCGGTCCTCGCTGCGCACGTCGCGCTCACCCAGGCAGGGATCGCGCTGCAGGACGTCGTCGCCGTCGACGCTGCCGCCCCGGGGGAAGACGCCGTCGTCCAACCCGAGCAGCGCGACGACCCGTTGCGGGACCGAGCGCATCGGCACCATCGTGGCGACGGTCAGCTCGCCGGTGCGGAAGTTGGCCCGGGTCGGCCGCCCCGCGAGCCGGCCGGCCAGCAGCACGCGCAGGTCGGCCAGCCGTAGCAGCGCGTCCTGCCCGTGCTCGGCCGCCTCGGCCAGCTGGCGGCGGGCCTGCGTGAGCTGCCAGGCGTCGTCGTCGGGGACGTCGGTGAGCAGGTCCAGCGCCTCGCCGAGCACCTCGACCCACGTACCGACGGTCTGCGGCCCCTGCAGCCGGCGCAGCACGCCGTCCAGCCGGTCGAGCAGCTCGGCGAGCCGGCCGGCCAGGTCGATGTCGCTGCTGTCGACGTCGTCGAGCGGCAGCGCCAGCCCGAGCCACGCCGGCTCGCTCTCGTCGGCGGCCACACCGAGCAGCAGCCGGTCCAGCCCGGTGTCCCAGGTGTTCTGCGGAACGCCCTGCAGCGCGTACGCCTCCCGCTGCTGCGAGCCGAGCGCCCACCGCACGCCCGCCCGCGCGGCCCAGTCCCGCAACCGTTCGAGGTCGTCGTCACGCAAGCCGAACCGTCGTCGTACTGGGGCGCTGGCCGCCAGGTCGAGCACCTGGCTGGCAGTGACCCGGCCGTCGGCGAGCCGGAGCAGGTTCGCCAGGGTGTCGAGCAGCGGGTTGGTCTGCTGCAGGGAGCGGTCCGCCAGGCGCACCCGCAGCCGGTGCCCCGGGTGACCCTGCCCCGGGTGACCCTGTCCCGGCAGCCCGAAGGCGGCACGGACCAGCGGCGCGTAGCTCTCGACGTCGGGGCACATCACGAGGACGTCGCGCGGCTCGAGCGTGCAGTCCTGCTCGAAGAGGTGGAGCAGCGCCTCGCGCAGCACCTCGACCTGGCGGGCCGGACCGTGGCAGGCGTGCACCTGGATCGTGCCGTCGGCGGTCGCGCCCGCCTGCGGGGGCAGGTCGTCGCGGATCGCCGTCTGCAGCTGGCCCAGCAGGGTGCCGCGCCCCGGCCCGGCCGGGTGGTGGACGTCGTCGACGTCGCCGAGCAGCAGCTGCAGCTCCCGGGTGTCGCGGGACAGGCTGGCCAGCAGCGGGTGGCGGATCGTCAGGGCGCTCCGGTCGTCGCGCCGCCTGCCGGGCACCGGGCTGCCGGGCACCGGGCTGCCGGGCGCCGGGCTGCCGGGCGCCGGGCTGCCGGCGAGCCGGTCCCACAGGGTGGGGCTCGGGTGCGGAAGCCACAGGTGCACCTCGCGGTGCTCGGCCAGGGCCCGCAGGACGGCCCGCTGCTCGGTGGTCAGCCGGGTGGCGCCGAACAACGACAGCCGCTCGGGCAGCTCGCTGCAGCCGGGGTCCTCGCGCAGCGTCCGGCAGGTGCCGTCGAGCCGCTCGGCCGGGCTCGGGGCGTCGAGCCGGGCACGCAGCCGGCGCCACAGCTCGGCCTGCCAGCACTGTTCGCTGTCCAGCGCCCGGCCCGCGCCGTCGGTGTCGTCCCCGCCCGCCCAGTCCACCAGCATGCGCGGGCGGTGCGCCGCGTACGACCGGTAGAGGTCGCGCAGGTGCTCTGCGGCGGCGTAGCGCCGGCCGGCGCGGTGGCTGTCCTCGCCGGTGCCCAGATGGCCGGCGAGCACGCTGCACCAGGTTTCGTCGACGCAGCCGTCGATGATCGCGAGCAGCTGCCACAGCACGCGCGACGGCGCCCAGGGGTCGTCGTCGGCGTCCATCCTCCCGGCTGCCGCGACGGCCTCGTCGACCAAGCGGGTCGGGCTGGGGAACGCGATGTGCGCGGCGACGCCGTCCTGCGCCTCCCCTGCCCCGAGCACGGTCGACAGTCGCTGTGTCAGCCAGCGCTCGACGCCCTTGGCGGGGACGGCGACGACCTCGCGTGTGAGCGGGTCGCCGAGCGGCGTCGCGAGGACCTGCGCGAGCGCATCGGCCAGCAGGTCGGTCCGCTCCGCACAGTGCAGCCTCAGCACGGTCGCCTCACCGGACCTTCCTACCGCGCGTGGGGCCGGCGGCGCGTGCCGTCCGGCGACGCCACGGTCAGGTCGCGCGCGCCCTGCTCGTCCCCGCCGATGGTGCACGGCGGGAACTGTCGGTGGCATTCGCTACACCTTGCAGTCACCGCTCGACACGCGGGCGGAGCCCCCGGAGGATGCCGTGGCACGTCGCTGGATGTCGGTCGCTTCACCCGATCTCACCGGTCCCGCCGAGCTCGACCCGGACCGCGATGCCGAGCTGCTGCTCTCTCCGAGCTACGACGGCCCACTGCTCGACGGCGACGACGATGCCGACCGGCGCTACCAGCTGGAGCTGCGGCGCTGGACGGCGTGGCTGGCCTCCTGAGGTCACGGTTGTGGAGAAGGGCACCCAGCCGACGAGCGCATGACTGGACAGTGACAACGCGCGGCCCGCTCTCATGGGGCACGGCGTCGGTGACCCTCCGCCGGCGTCCACAGCAGGATGGTCAACCTGGTCAAGAGCCAGTACGTCCCCTTTGAGCTACGAGGCCAGATAGCGCAGTAGTGCCTCCCTGGCCAACTCGGAGAGCGACTTGCCTTCCGCCCGAGCGCGGTTCTGGGCCTCGATCGCGACCGCCTTGGGTACCCGGAACTGGACCCGCGGCGAGTGGGTGGATCCTTCGCTGAGCGACTTACGACCCGGGATCAGGTTGCGTAGACGCGCCTCGGCCAGAGTCTCTTGAGCAAGCTGTTCGGCACCGGCTTCGGTGAGTCGCCGTCCCTTGACGGTGACCACTTCAACGTCGAGGTCGACGTCGTCGATGCTGGCATCACCTCGGACGACGTAGTCCTTGGGGTTGGTCATGATCGTCTCCTCAGGGCCGTGGGCATGGCGTGGATGACGGTGAGTTCGGCGCGGCCGGAGTCGTCGGGCACGGCGATGATCTCGAGTTCGACTCCCCGGTCATCTGGCCCCTGGTACAGCAGTTGGTCGCCGAGGAGGACGGGCTCGCCCGCGTTGACCATGGCGGCAAGGATGTGGGCATTGCCAATCTTGTGCTTCCGGCCAGACCGAGCCACCCGCACTCTCACCTGCCGACTATGTCAGACACATACGACGATGCCAAGCTGGTTGTGCATTGTGGGATTCAGCGGAGTGCACGCTGCGTGAAGCCTCCGCGCGATCGGGTCCGCCTGCCTGCAGAAGGAACCCCGATCATCCGCGAGTGTTCGCTGGCGTCCGCAGCAGGTCGGTCAACCTCGTCCACTGCGAAGTCGTCCCCCCGTTCAGCAGTCGACCAGGGGGATTCTCGGGTCGAGGGCCTGGAGGTCTAACCGATCGGAGCTGATGACCGTGGCGCGATGCCGGCGTGCTGCGAGCACCACGGACGCGTCAACGACATCCATGGTGCCGGCCTGGCCGCACAGGACCCCTGCGGCCCGAGCTCCGGTGTCGGTCAGCGGCTCTACGACGACGCCACGCGCGTTGAGCAGCCGAGCCAACCGTGCTTGTCTCCCGCCACCTCTCCACACTTGCCCGACCACACCCGCCGGCACAATCACGACTCGGTGCTCCTGCCGCGCCGCCTCGATGACCGCCGCTGTGGCCCGGTCGTTCCGCTCCACTGCGATCAACGCTCCCGCGTCGAGGATCAGGCTCAACGTTGCTCAGCGAGCGCCAGTCGCTGTCGTGCCTGGGCCAGCTCCTGCTCGGTCAGCGGGCCGCCGGAATCCTCGAACAGTTCCGCCAGGACGACGGCTAGATCGTCGCCGTCCACCCGCGCCTGTCCGGCGGCGTTCAACCAGGCGCTCACCGACTTCGCCCTGCCTTCCGCAACGTCCCGGCGGGCCCGTTCCGCAACGGCCGGGTCGAGACTCACGGTCACCTTGGTAACAGTCATACTTTCACCTTACCTGCGTCTCGGCAGCGGCACTGTGCTAGCGGGACGCTTGCCGGGCGCGCTGAACCCGGAACCGACCATGGCGCCTGACGGTGAAGATCAGCTACGGGGTCGCCGCCGTGGGCGAGCTGGTGAGCCCCGACGAGTGATCGACGACGGCCGCAGACGGCTTCGTCCGCGGCCGTCTGCCGGCGTAGATACGGGTCCACAGCAGGTCGGCCAACCTGGTCCTGCTCCGCCTCCATCACCACGTCCGATGGCACCACGCCAGACTTCCACTGCGACGGGCAGTCGCCCATGGCGCCCAGCCAGGCCGTCCGGCCGGACACGGGTGAGCGCCGTCCCGGCGGGTAGCGGAACGGGTGATCGGACGACGTAGACAGATGTGGAGAGCGACTCATGCAGACCCCGCGAACCCTCCGGACCGCGCTCGCGACCGTCCTGCTCACGGGCGGCCTGGGCGTGGTCAGCGCCTGCACCGTCAACGAGGACGACCCCGACACGGTGATCCGGGAGGACGACGGCGGAGCTGACGCGCCGGACGTGAACGACGAGAACGACGCGGATCTCGGGCCGGACCATGCCACTCCGGACATCGAGGAGAGCCCGAGCCCGGCCGGCTGACGCTCCTCCCAGGGGCCGCCGCGTGCAGCGACAGCACGCGGTGGCACCCTGTTCACATGGTTCTCGAAGTTGCCCTCATCGACGTCAAGCCGGGGTCCGAGGACTCCTTCTGCCAGGGGTACGCGCAGGCGGAGCCGCTGGTGACGCAGAGCTCCGGTTGCCGGTCCGTGCGGATGACCCGCGGGATCGAGACACCGACCCGCTTCGTCCTGCTCATCGAGTGGGACTCGGTCGAGGCACACGAGGTCTTCCGGTCCAGCGATCGCTTCGCGGGCTGGCGCGAGCTGATCGGGCCGCACTTCGCCGCCCCGCCGCAGGTCGAGCACTTCCGCGACCTCTGACCCGCCGCGGCCCGGTTCAGCCTGGCGGCGACGGTGCCCGGCTCACCGCGGCAGCGACGCGCCCTCCGCCCGCCGCACCAGCGCCGCGATGTGATCGGCGAACTCCGGCCACAGCTCCCGCGGCAGGTCGTGGCCCATCCCGGAGAAGCCGACGAAGCGGGCGCCGCGGATGATCCGCGCCAGCGCGAGCCCCCCGCTGGGCGCGACCAGCGGGTCCTGCAGGCCGTGCATCACCAGCGTCGGCAGGTCCAGCCGCCGGAGCTGCTCGGTACGGTTCGGCTGCCCGACCACCGCCGCCAGCTGACGGTGGTAGCCGGCCGGGTCGTGGCCGCGCTCGAAGCTGCGGCCGCCGACGTCGCGCAGCCGCTCCTCGTCCAGCGCATAACCCTTCGAGCCGATGACGCGGAACATCTCGACCACCGCCTCCATTGCCTCGGCGTGGTCGGCCACCACCCGCCGCTGGAGCAGCCGGCCGATCAGCCGCGGGTCGGCCTGCCCCACCCGCCGTGAACCGGTCGAGGTCATGATCAGCGTCAGGCTGCGCAGCCGGTCCGGCCGGCGCACGGCCGCGGTCTGCGCGATGAAACCGCCCAGCGACGCGCCGACCAGATGCACCGGGCCGATCCCGAGCGCGTCGATGAGGCCGACAGCGTCGTCGGCCATGTCGTCGATCGTGTACGGCGGGCGGCGGCGGCGCGCGACCACCTGCGCCGGGTGCGGGGCGGCTACCCCGTGCAGGTGGGTGCTGGCCCCGACGTCGCGGTTGTCGAAGCGGACCACGAAGTGACCGCGCTCGGCCAGGTCGGTGCAGAGCTCGTCCGGCCAGGCGAGCATCTGTGTGCCCAGCCCCATGACCAGGACCACCGGCGGAGCGCCGCGGTTCCCGAACGTCTCGTACGCGATCTCGATGCCGTTCGCCGGCACCCGCTTCAGCTCAGGCACCAGCAGACCGTAGCGAAGCCGCTCGACGGTCGGCGGACGGGGAAGATGCGGGGATGGAGATTCTGAGCAGCCGGGTACTGCTGCGCCCGGCAGAGCCCACGCGCAGCCACAGCTTCTACCGGGACACGCTCCGGCTCGCCGTCGCGCGCGAGTTCGGCCCACCGGGGCATCCCGGCATCGTGTTCTTCCTCGGCAACGGCCTGCTCGAGGTGTCGGGCCAGTCCGACGCCCCGCCGCGAGGCCTGTCGCTGTGGCTCCAGGTCCGCGACGTGACGAGCGAGTACGAGCGGCTGGCCGCCGCGGGCGTCACGATCCGGCGGCCGCCACGGACGCAGCCCTGGGGGCTGGTGGAGATGTGGATCGAGGATCCGGACGGCGTCGCGATCGTGCTGGTCGAGATTCCCGACGACCACCCGCTGCGCCGCGACCAGCGGTAGCCCCGCTTCGCACGGTCACGAGGGGCGCCTTTGCGTGCGCCCACCTCGGGCATCGACATGTGCCGCGCAGCGGGGTGTACATCACACGTCAACTTTTTGCGATTGTTGACCTGTGGTGCACAGCACCCGACGGCACACACCGCCTGCGCAGCCTCAGGCGGGCCGGGCAGGCAGCCAGGCCGTCTCCGCGAGCAGCGTGCGTGCGGACGGTCCGGCCTTCCAGACCGACTCACCCTCGATCAGGTCCAGTGCCGTCAACAGCCCCCACAGCTGACCCAGCTGCGCCGACACGTGCCCCTGCGTCAACGGCCAGCCGTCGGCCCTCCAGCCGGGGCCGAGCAGCGCAAGGACCTGCTCGGCCAGCTGCGATTGCGGCAGCGCACCTTGTCGGACCAGCACGTAGAGCAGCACCTGTGA
Organism: Mycobacteriales bacterium; assembly: GCA_040902655.1. Lineage (NCBI taxonomy): Bacteria > Bacillati > Actinomycetota > Actinomycetes > Mycobacteriales > Mycobacteriales bacterium. Next base: position 120,673 of record JBBDWV010000028.1, on the reverse strand, counting down.
CACATGCTGCTCGAATGTCCCCGCCGGGAAGGCGGCGCGCAGGCGCCGGACGACCTCGAGGTCGTCGGCGGCCGCCCTGGTCGGGCGGAGCACGCCCTTGGCCAGCCGGGCCAACCCCACCTCGCGCAGCAGCGCGTGCAGCGCCGCGAGCGGCACGAGCTCCTCCTCGCTGCCCACCATTCGCGGCGACCAGGCCCACTGCGGTCGCAGCTCCTGCACCCGGCGCACGACGAGCCGCGGCAGGCGGCCCGCCGCCGTGAGCTTGACGCCGCCGTCGAGCAGCTCGAGCAGCATCCGGACGCTGTCCGGGACGGTGCCGACGGTACGGCGTAGCAACGCGTCGGCCTTCCCGAGATCGAAGCCGGTACGCGGCCCCGCCCAGGCCGTCAGGTGCTCGTGCTCCGGGTGCGCCGGGTCGGCGAGCACCTCGAGCAGCTGCTCGTAGCCGGCCGGTCCGCCGCAGTCCTCCGGCGGGCAGGCCCCGTGGCCGTCGATGCAGCGGGGCTCGTCACCACCGCGACCGAGCACCTCGACCGTGTGCTCCCATCCGTCGCCGAAGTCGTAGAGGTAGTCGAACGTCGGGCCGAGCTCACGCAGCCCTGCCTGTCCTTCATCCAGCTGGCCGTCGTCCCACTCCTGGTGCGGGGTCCCCCAGCGGCGGTCGCCGACGACGAACTGGTGCAGGTGGCTGTCGGTCCAGCCCAGCGCCGCCTGCAGCAACAGGTGCAGCTCCGGCAGCGCGCAGGCCGCCGGAACGTCCACCGTCCGGCAGACCTCGGGCACGACGTCGGCCAGGACGACGCGCAGGCGGGTCGTCCTCATGACGCCCTGCGGGTCGTGGGATCGGGACTCATCGACTCACCCTCGCAGATCCGGCGCGCTGTCCGCGCCCACAGCCCGGTGTGTCGCCGCCGTCCTGTCGGTGCCCCGACCTACAGTCGGTCCCGCCTGTCCTTCCCCCGGGCGCCCGTACGACGACCTCCCGCGGAAGGACCCTGCTGTGACCGTCGCGCTGCAGAGCGAGCTGACCGACGCTCCGTACTCCACCTTGCTCGCCCGGCTGTCGGCGGCCGGATCGGTGGACGAGGCGGTCTCGGCGCTGGTCGACGACGCGGCGACGCTGTGGAGCCGCCCCGGCTTCGACACCCTCGCCTCGGTCCCCCACCTGCGCTTCACGCCGTTCCCGCACCAGCTGCAGGCCGCCCAGAGCGCGCTGCGCCGGATGAGGGGGCGGGCGATCCTGGCCGACGAGGTGGGCCTCGGCAAGACGATCGAGGCCGGGCTGGTGCTGAGCGAGCTGCGGCTGCGCGGCCTGGCCGACAGGTCGCTGGTCGTCGTGCCCGCCGGGCTGGTCGAGCAGTGGTGCGAGGAGCTGGACCGCAAGTTCGGGCTGCCCACGACGGTGGCCGCCGGCGGCAGCTGGCCCTCCTCGCCGGACCGCCCGGTGGTCGTCGCGTCGCTGGCCGCCGCCCGGCGCGACCCGCTGCGGGCGGCGCTGACCGATCAGCCGTGGGACCTCGTGGTCGTCGACGAGGCGCACCGGGTGAAGAGCCCGCGCAGCGCCTCCGGCCGGCTGGCCCGCGCGCTGCGCGCCCGCTACCTGCTGCTGCTCACCGCGACGCCGGTGGAGAACCGGCTGGACGAGCTGTTCGAGCTGATCAGCCTGGTGGCCCCGGGCCTGCTCGGCACACCGGCGGAGTTCCGCGCCCGGCACGGCGGCGGGGAGGGCCTGCCGCGCGACATCGCCGGCCTGCAGGCCCGCACCCGCGAGGTCATGGTGCGCCACCGCCGCAGCGAGGTCGCCGTCTCGCTGCCGCAGCGGCTGGCCGAGACGGTGCGCGTTCCGGCCGACGAGCAGGAGCAGACGCTGTACGACGACATCGTCACCCGCGTGCGCGTCGAGGCCCGCGAGGCGCCGCCCAGCCGCCGGCTGGCCCTGCGTACCGTCGCGCAGCTCGCCGGCTCGAGCCCCGCCGCGGTCGCGCCGACGCTGGCCCGGCTGGGCTGGGACGACCTGGCCCGGTGCGCGTCGGACGTCACGAGCACGCAGAAGTCGCGGGTACTGCTCGGCCTGCTCCGGCGGCACCTGGACCGGGGCGAGAAGGTCGTGGTGTTCACCGCCTACCGGCAGACGCTGGCCCTGCTCGAGGACGCGCTCGCCGAGGCGGGCGTCCCGGCGGCGGTCTACCACGGGGCGCTGTCCAGACAGGAGAAGGAACGGGCAGTGACGGCGTTCCGGGACGAGGTCCCCGTGCTGCTGACCACCGAGGCGGCCGGCGAGGGCCGCAACCTGCAGTTCTGCCACGTGATGGTCAACGTCGACCTGCCGTGGAACCCGATGCGGATCGAGCAGCGGCTGGGCCGGCTGCACCGCATCGGGCAGGAGTCCGACGTGGTGCTCACCAACCTGGTCGGCCGCGGCACGATCGAGGAGCACATCCTCACCGTGCTGGAGAGCAAGATCAACCTGTTCGAGTTGGTCGTCGGGGAGCTCGACATGATCCTCGGCCGGGTGACCGACGACTTCGACTTCGAGAGCGCGATCTTCTCCTCCTACGTCGAGGCCGCCGACGACGCGGACTTCGACCGGCGGGTGTCCGCGCTCGGTGACGACCTGGCGCGGGCCCGCGCGGGTTACCTCGCCGGCCGGGAGCGGCTGGACAGCCTGGTGGGAGAGCAGGCGTGACGGCCGACCCGGCGCTGGGCTTCTGGCTGCGCGCCGCCGAGGCCGAGGGGGCGCTGCACGAGCAGGGCGACGACGCGGCTGTGGTGCTGCTACCGGCGCCGCTGCGGGAGGCGTTCGAGCTGCCCGAGGAGGTGACGGTCACCGCCGACCCCGAGGTGGCCCGCGAGGACGGCGCGCTGCTGCTCGCGCAGGGGCACCCGGTGCTCGACCGGGCGACCGAGCGGGTGCTGGCGCGCGGCGATGTCGGCCGGCTCCCGCTGGCCTGGCCGGCCGGGGTGCCGCCGTCGGCAGAGGTGCTGGTCGAGCGGCTGCGCTCGCAGGTGCAGGTCGACCACGGCCGGATCGACGTCTCCGGGGAGCTCCCGGTCGCCGGCTACGCGCCGGTCCTGCGGGTCGGCGCGCTGGTCACCTACTCCCTCACTCTCGACGACCGCTTCCAGGAGCGGCAGGAGGTGTGGGTCGACGCCGAGACCGGGCTGCCGCTGCCGCCGACCGTCTCGGCGGCGTTGGCCGCGGCGCCGACGACGTCCGGGCTGACCCACCTGGTGCTGCCGGCCGACCGGGCACAGGCCGCTGCCGCCGCGCAGGTCGAGCTCGAGCAGCGCGCCGACGAGCGGCTGGGTGCGCTCTCGCGACAGTCCCGCGGCACCCGCGACAGCGAGGTCGCGCGGGTGGCGGACTACTACCGCGCGGCGCTGGACGCGCTGGCCCGCCGGCGGGTCGCCGCGCCGGCGGACAAGCAGGCGCTGCTGGACGCCCGGGCCGACGCGACCCGGGCCGAGCGGGAGCGCCGGCTGGCCGAGGTGGAGGAGAAGTTCCGCGGCACACAGTCGATCCGGTGGTACCGCGTGCACGAGGTGCTCGTCCCCACGGCGCGCCTGCCGGTGACGATCCGGCGCGGCTCGCGGGAGTACCCGTTCGTCTTCCGCTGGCTGTTGCCGCTGCAGATGGTGGCGCCGTTCCGCTGCCCGCACTGCGCGGAACCGACACCGCTGGTGGCCGGCAAGCACCGGCTGGGCTGCCTGCGGTGCACGGGGCAGCCGGCGGCGGTCCCGGTCGGTGCTCCAGCGGTCCCGGGCACCGCGACTGCCAGCGCGGTGCCGGCCCAGCCGTCTCCTCCCTCCCCCGGCCCGTCGCCTCGCGCGACCGCGCCACGTCCCCGCCCGTCCCCCACCCGCCCCGCGCGTGCCGGCGGGCCGCGCCCGGAGCCGGTGCCCGTCTTCGACGCGAAGCGCTGTGCCGACGACGGGAACCGGCTGGCGCTGAAGTTCTGGGAGAGCGTCGTCGCCGAGGACCGCAAGCTCGCGCGCGTGGTCGTGCCCGGTTCCCCTGCCGAGGCTGCGCTGCGGGTCTGGGGGTCGTTCGGACCGGCGCTCGCCGTCGGCGTCCCCGCGACGGCACGGCTGACCGAGCTCGACGCCGCGACCCGCGCCGACCCCGACGCCGCGCTGCAGGTCACCGACGGCTGGCTGCGGTCGCCGCAACGGCACTACCCGTACTCCGTGAGGTGGGAAGGCGCCTCCGGTCGGCCGGGTGCGGTCCGGGTGGCCGAGGTCGTGTCGGGGCAGCTGCCGGGGGGCGCCAGGCTCAGCGGGCATCTGGTGCGGAGCTGGTGGCGCGAACCGCGTTCGCGTCCGCTGCCGGCCTCGAGGATCGCCCTGGACCCGGTGGCCGCCGCCCTGTGGAAGGTCGAGCTGCCGGGACGAGGGCCGTACCTTCTGCTGCGCTGCCTGGCGGCCTGGTGGCGGATCAGCGACCGCGTCCACGTCACCGGTGGGGAGTCCGCGGTCGCGGCCGCCCTCGCCCGCCTGCTGGCCGCCTGCGCCGGCACCCAGCTGTCCTACGACACGGTGGCGGTGCAGTACTCGGTGGATCCTGCCGACGTCCGGGCGCGCGGCGGCGAGTTGCGCCCGCTGCTGGCCCTCGACGACGGACACGGCTGGTGAGCGGGTAGCTGTCCCGCCGGACCGCGTGTCGGGTGACAGCGGCGGGTGCCGACGCGAGCCGAGGCAGGGAACACACCGCACGCGACGAAGAGGTAGCCACCCACAGCCCTGCCCGCGGAGGATCCGTGCGCCGTCGCCTGCTCGCCTGCCTGCCCGTCCTCGCGCTCCTGGCCGCCACCGCCGGCCCGGCCGGCGCCCAGGGCGCGCCGGCGCCGTACGTCGACCACGTACGCGGCGGCAACGTCGTGCCTCCCGGCAACACCGGACACGTGCCCGCCACCGAGCTCGCCACCGCCCTGTCCGGCGCCTACCGCCCGGAGAATGCCGACGACCAGCGCGACCTCTACGTCGACTGGGGGCGCAAGGACTGGTCCTTCGCGCCGACCGACGGCGGCAGCGGCGGCGCGGGCAAGGATGCGCTGGGCGCGCCCTACTCCCCGGGTGGGCGCGGCGACGTCAGCGTCCGGCGGGACGGGTGGGGAGTGCCCCGCATCGTGGGCGAGAGCGACGAGGCGGCACAGTTCGGCGTCGGCTATGCGATGGCGCAGGACCGGCTGTTCCAGGCCGACATCTTCCGGCACGTGGCGCGGGGCGAAATGGCGCAGTTCCTCGGCGGGCAGGAGTGGTACGACTACGACCGCGCGTGGCGGCAGGAGTTCTACACCGACGACGAGCTGCTCGCGATGATGGACCGCTACTACGACGAGCGCGAGCAGGGGCTGCTGCAGGCCTATCTCGACGGCATCAACGCCTACATCGACGAAGCGCTGCTCGACCCGACCAAGCTGCCGGCGGAGTACGCCGCGCTGCAGATCGTGCCCGAGCACTTCGAGCTGCGCCACTCACTGGCGATCTTCGTCCTGCAGGCCCGTGATTCCGTGGAGGGCTTCGGCAAGGAGCTCGACAACGCGACCCTGCTCGCCGACCTCGAGACGCGGCTCGGTTCGGCCGAGGGACGGCGGGCCTTCGGCGACATCCGCTTCCACCGTGATCCCGGCGCCTACACGACCGCCCCTGCCTCGTCCGGTCGTTTCCCCTATCCGGGAGGCGGCTTCGAGGGGCTGGACGCCCCGGGCGTGGTCCGGCCGGACGCCGACGGGGCGGCCGCGGCCGTCGCCGCCCGCGACGCGGCGGTGCTGACGGCGCTGGAGCAGGTGGGCCTCGCCCGCCGACAGGCGTCCAACGCCGTCACCGTCACGCCGGACCGGAGCGCGGACGGCCGACCGATGCTGCTCGGCGGCCCGCAGCTGCAGTACCTCGCACCCGGCATCTTCTGGGAGTTCGAGGTCCACTCCCCCAGCCAGGACGCGCGCGGCATCGGCTTCGCGGGGACGGCCGGCATCGTGCTGATCGGCAAGTCCCCGACGCACGCCTGGTCGATCACCTACGGCTACACCGACCAGGTCGACACCTTCCTCGTACCGCTGGACCCGGAGCGCTCCGAGACGCACTACCTGCGTGGCGGGCAGAGCCGGGAGCTGCAGACCTACACCTCGCCGGTGACCTGCCGCACCTACGCCGTGGGCCTGACCGGCGCCGCACCGCGCGAGGCGACCTGCGACGGGCTGCCGGCCGGCTCCACCGACGTGCAGGTCCAGCGCGTGCCGGACTACGGCCCCGTCACCGGTGTCGTGAACGTCGACGGCAAGCCGCACGCGGTGGTCAAGATGCGCGGCCACTGGATGCAGGAGATCGCGAACGGCAAGCCGTTCCTGGCCTTCAACACGGCGTCGACGATCGATCAGTTCCGCGCGGCACAGAAGGACTTCACGATCAGCCTGAACGTCAACTACGTCGACGACCGCGGTCACGCCGGCTTCTGGCACGTCGCGCGTCCGCCGATCCGCGCGAACGGCACGGACGGGCGGCTGCCGACGCTCGGCGACGGGCGCTACGACTGGCAGGGCGTCGTGCCGCTCGACCGGATCCCGCACGCGATCGACCCGGCGCAGGGCTTCACCGCGAACTGGAACAACCAGGTCGGCCGCGGCTGGCACAACGGCGACCAGAACTACTGGGGCGACCTGCAGCGCGTGGAGATGTTGTCGCGCCGGATGGAGGCGCTGGTCGAGCGCGGCCGCGTCACCCCTGACGACCTGTGGCGGGTGAACCGCGAGGCCGCCGTCGAGGACGGGCGCTGGCACGACTTTCTGCCGCTGTTGGAGAGTGCCCACGCATCCGGAAGTGCGCAGCCGGCCATCGGCACCCCCGGAGGCATCGCGCTGAGCCTGCTCTCCGCGTGGGACGGCCAGCGGACGGCGACGCAGCAGGAGGACGGCAGCTGGCGCTACGAGGACGCGGCCACCACCATCTTCGACGCGTGGATCCAGCAGCTGCAGCGCACGGTGCTCGCCGACGACCTCGGCGATCCCTACTACGACGGAGCGACCCGGCTCGGACCGACCTTCGCTCCGGCGCACTACCACCTCTACTCCACGATCCTGCTGAAGATCCTGCTCGGCGACCAGGCGCCGCTGGAGGCGGAGTACGACTGGCTCAACGGCGCGTCGCCTGACGAAGTGATCCGGTCGGCGTTCGCGACAGCAGTGGCCGGACTCGGCGAGGAGTACGACGGAGTGCCGGAGACCTGGCGCGGGCCGGCGGTGCTGACCCGCTACCAGTCGCTGGGGCTGCTCGAGGTCGACCCGCACCCGTTTCTCAATCGTGGGACCTACAACCAGCTCGCGGTCGTGGACGTCGAGCGCCGGGGTGCGGTGGCGCCGCGACCGACGGCCGCGCCCGTCCGGCCGGCTACCGCCGCCCTGCCGGCGACCGGACTGTCGCAGACCGGGGCGGCCCTGGCCGTCGTGCTGCTCGCGACGGCGGCAGCGGCGCGGATCCGCTCACGCCGCTCCCGTGGCATGCCGGCGGGGACCCCGACGAGCTGACTTCGGCGCCGGGCGAGGCGACGCTGGTCGGCGGTGCTCATGCACCTTTCGGATCAGCTGTTCCTCGCCAGTTCCTCCACCGCTGCCGCGATCAGCTCGTTGAGCAGCGCGATCCGCTCCAGCGGCGGCACGTCGCGCAGCCGGCGCTCCAGCGACAGCAGCACCTTGTCCCGGTTGTAGGACGAGGAGCCCCCCGACAGGCTGCTCAGCGCGACCAACGGCGTCGAGGTGTACGTGCTGGTTCCTGTCGTGGACCAGTCCCCGCCGGCGACCAGCGCGGCGAGCTCCTCAGGTCGGACGTCCAACACCGGCGCCAAGGCGCGCATCGCCTTCAGTGCCGGTTCACGCATCCCGGTCTCGAGCTGCGAGATGTAGGGGTAGGACAGACCGGAGCGGTCCGCGAGCTCGCGCCGGGACAGGCCGAGCTCGCGCCGCCGGTGCTCGAGGAAGCGGCCCAGCTCTCGGCCCATGCGGAATCTGCCCTTTGTGTCAACTATTCTCACGATGGCTACTCTGCCACCAGCATACAGAAGGAGCTGCCCGATGCACACCCTGCCGGTCGCCGAGTCCGCCAACCTGCATTTCGTCACCCCGCAGCTCGCCGTCGGCGGCGACCTCTGCGGGTTCGACGACGAGCTGGCCGAGCAGCAGTTCACCGAGATCTGCTCGCTCGGCGTCACGCATATCGTCGACGTCCGGCTCGAGTGGTCCGATCTCGACACCTTCGCCGAGCGGGCACCGCAGATCGGCTACCTCCACCACGGGATGGACGACGCCGGGCAGGCCGTGCCCGCCGAGTGGTTCGAGCATGCAGTCAGCTGGATCGAGGCGGCCTGGCAGGAAGACCCGGACGCGGTGGTGCTGACGCACTGCCACATGGGCATCAACCGAGGCCCGTCACTGGGCTTCGCCGTCCTGCTCGCCCTCGGCTGGGACCCGGTCGAGGCGATGACCGCGATCCGGGTCGCCCGCCCGCAGGCCAATGTCTGGTACGCCGAGGACGCCCTCGCCTGGCACCACGCCCGTACCGACCTCGACGAGCGCACCGCCGCCGACCAGTACGCCGCCCTCGCTGCCTGGCGGGAGGAGAACCCGCTCGACGTCGTGCGCAGCATCCGCGAGGGGCGCGCCGGCGGGCACTGACCGCGCTGTACTTGATTGATTCCAGAAGATGGGTGAGACTCCGACGCATGCCGAACGACGTGGACGCCGTGCGCTTGCTGCGCCGGGCCGCTCTGCGTGTGACGAAGCCGCGGGTGGCGGTGCTGTCCGCGGTGCACGAACGGCCTCATGCCGACACCGACACGATCATCGGCGTGGTGCGTGCACGCGTCGGTGCGGTGTCCCACCAGGCCGTCTACGACGTGCTGCGTGCACTGACAGACGCTGGTCTGGTACGCCGGATCCAGCCGCCGGGTTCGGTGGCGCGCTACGAGGCGCGGGTCGGGGACAACCACCACCACGTCGTCTGCCGGTTCTGCGGAGCCATCGCCGATGTGGACTGCGCCGTGGGCGACGTTCCCTGCCTGACGGCCTCCGACGACGCGGGCTACACGATCGACGAGGCCGAGGTCGTCTACTGGGGCCGGTGCCCCGGGTGCGAGCCGGCGACGGCGTCGTCGTCGTCGGGAGCGTGATCGATCACTGAACAAGCAGGACTCTGACAGCAACCGAGAGAAGACGGCCGGCTCCTCGCCAGGAGCGGCAGGACAGGAGAGGACCGACGTGACAGAGCGACCGACCGACAGCGTCAGCGAGAGCGAGAACCCGGCGATCGACGCCCCGACGCCCGCGCCGACGAACCGTCCCCGGACCAACCGTGACTGGTGGCCGAATCAGATCGACCTGCAGGTGCTGAACAAGCCGGCGCGTGACTCCGACCCGCTGGGCCCGGAGTTCGATTACCAGAAGGCCTTCGAGTCCGTCGACGTCGAGGCACTGAAGCAGGACGTCGTCCAGGTCATGCGCACCTCGCAGGACTGGTGGCCGGCCGACTACGGCCACTACGGGCCGCTGTTCATCCGGCTTTCCTGGCACGCCGCCGGCACCTACCGCATCGGCGACGGCCGCGGGGGCGCCGGCGAGGGGGCGCAGCGCTTCGCCCCCCTGAACAGCTGGCCGGACAACGCCAACCTCGACAAGGCGCGCCGGCTGCTCTGGCCGATCAAGCAGAAGTACGGCCAATCGGTCTCGTGGGCCGACCTGCTCGTCCTGGCCGGCAACGTCGCGATCGAGGACATGGGCCTGCCGACGTTCGGCTTCGGCTTCGGGCGCCAGGACACCTGGCAGCCCGAGGAGATGTTCTGGGGCCCGGAGGACAGCTGGCTCGGCGACGAGCGCTACAGCGGCGATCGCGAGCTCGGTGAGAACCTCGGCGCCGTGCAGATGGGCCTCATCTACGTCAACCCCGAGGGCCCGAACGGCAACCCCGACCCGCTGGCCTCCGCCCGCGACATCCGCGAGACCTTCGGCCGGATGGCGATGAACGACGAGGAGACCGTCGCGCTCATCGCCGGTGGCCACACCTTCGGCAAGACCCACGGGGCCGGGGACCCGAGCCTGGTGGGTCCCGAGCCCGAGGGCTGCCCCGTACAGCACCTGGGTCTCGGCTGGAAGAGCGAGCACGGTACCGGCAAGGGCAAGGACACCATCACCAGCGGCCTCGAGGGCGCGTGGACCCCGACGCCGACCCAGTGGGACAACAGCTACTTCGAGACGCTGTTCGGCTGGGAGTGGGAGCTCGCCGAGAGCCCGGCCGGCGCCAAGCAGTGGAAGCCGAAGGACCCGGCAGCAGCCGAGCTCGTCCCGGATGCGCACCAGGAGGGCGTGAAGCACGCGCCGATGATGGCGACCTCCGACCTCGCGCTCATCGCGGACCCGGTCTACAAGAAGATCTCGCAGCGGTTCCACGAGAACCCCGACCAGCTCGCCGACGCCTTCGCCCGCGCCTGGTACAAGCTGCTGCACCGGGACATGGGACCTGTCGCTCGCTACCTCGGCCCGTGGGTGCCAGAGCCCCAGCTCTGGCAGGACCCTGTCCCGCCGGTGGACCACGAGCTGATCGGTGCGTCCGACATCGCCGAGCTCAAGCGCACGATTCTCGCCTCCGGGCTGTCTGTCCCCCAGCTCGTCTCCACCGCCTGGGCGGCGGCGGCCTCCTTCCGTGGCACCGACAAGCGCGGCGGCGCCAACGGCGCGCGCCTGCGCCTCGCGCCGCAGAAGGGCTGGGCCGTCAACGCCGGGACCGCCGAAGTGATCTCCGGGCTCGAGGAGATCCGGTCGTCCTTCAGCAAGAAGGTCTCGCTCGCCGACCTGATCGTGCTGGGCGGCTGCGCAGCGGTGGAGAAGGCCGCGAAGGACGCCGGGTCCGACGTGACCGTGCCGTTCGCGCCGGGCCGTACGGATGCCTCGCAGGAGCAGACCGACGTCGAGTCGTTCGCCGTGCTGGAACCGAGGGCTGACGGGTTCCGCAACTACGTGCTCCCCGGCTCGAAGCTCTCGCCGGAGACGTTGCTCGTCGACCGCGCATACATGCTCGAGCTGACGGCCAAGGAGATGACCGTCCTCGTCGGCGGCCTGCGCGTTCTCGGCGCGAACCACGGCGGCGCACAGCACGGCGTCTTCACCGACCGACCGGGCACGCTGTCGAACGACTTCTTCGTCAACCTGCTCGACATCGCCGGCACGGAGTGGCGCACCTCCACCGCGGACGAGGGCGTGTACGAGGGGGTGGACCGCAGCTCGGGCCAGGTCAAGCGCACCGCGACGGCTGTGGACCTCGTCTTCGGGTCGAACTCGATCCTGCGCGGCATGTGCGATGTCTACGCGGCGGACGACGCGAAGGACAAGTTCGTCCGCGACTTCGTCGACGCCTGGGACAAGGTCATGAACCTGGACCGGTTCGACCTGCGTTGATCAGACCCTGACACTGGTCGATCCCTGACACAGTGGGCCCCTCCCAGCTACGCCGGGAGGGGCCCACTGTCGTCCCGCGCCCTGTTCAGTGGCGTACCTGTCGGGCTTCGATGCGCCTGTCAGCTTCGGACACTCAGCTCCCCCAGCTCGGACCAGCCGTCCTGGTCGACCTCGAAGTGCACGATCTTCGGTGTCGCTGCCAGGTACTGCGGCAGCTCCTCCTGCGCGGCCCGGAAGTGCTCCGACTGCACATGCTCACCTCCGGCGGCGCCGTCTCGGAAGGCCTCGACCACCACGTACTCGTTCGGGTCGTCGAGGCTGCGCGACCAGTCGAACCACAGGCACCCCGGCTCGCTGCGCGTGGCCTGCGTGAAGGCACGGCTGATCTCCGGCCAGCGATCGGCGTGCTCGGGCTTCACCAGGAATTTGGCAGTGATGAAGATCAAGGACCCTCCTCAGGAACAGGGCGGGGCGAGCCCGCCTACGGTTCGGTCATGACGCCTGCCGCCGCGCCGAACGCCGCGGTGGGCAGTGCGCCGGTGAGCACTCTGCCGGACGGGCGGCGTACCCGTCGAGGCATCAGCCCGCATGATCCGGGGCATGCGGGTGCCCCTCGACCGGCACGACGATCGCCTCCTGGGTGCTGCGGGCGACCACCATCTCGACCGGTTCGGTGTCGCTGGCGTTCTGCTCCCAGTGGACGATGCCCGGGGGGATGAAGATGAAGTCGCCCGCCCGGGCCTCGCGCACCTCGTCCAGCCGGTCGCCGACCCACCAGCGGGTGACGCCGCTGATCACGTAGATGGCCGTCTCGGACTCGCCGTGGTGGTGCACCCCCGTCTTACCGCCGGGCTCGAGCACGGCGTACCCCATCCACATCTTCTGCGACCCGGTCAGCGCGGCTGACACCCCGGACCAGCGCTGCAGCCCCGGGGTCTGCGCCGTGCCGCTGTCACGCTCGTCGGGACCGACGACCCGGACGTCGAGCGCCATCACGCGATCCGCTTCAGCCGGGCGATCGTCAGCCCGCGTTCGTCGAGCAGGTCGTCCATGACGCTCTTGAACCGCTCGAGGTGCGGCGTGGACAGGTGCACGTCCAGCGCCTGCTCGGACTCCCAGTTCTCGTAGAGGTAGAAGACGCCGGGGTCGTCGACGGCCTGGTGCAGGTCGTAGTTCACGTAGCCGTTCTCGCGACTGGTCGGCTCGACGAGCCCCTCCAGCGCCTGGCGCAGCTCGCCCTCCTTGCCGGCTCTGGCCTTCATGTTCGCGATGACGGTCAGCAGGTCGCGTCGGTCGTCCGTGGGCGTCGGCATCGGGCACTCCTGGTCTTCGGCAGCGGGACTATCGGACGGTGCCTACCCGGCTCACCCCGCACCGCAACGCAGGCAGCCGCCACGAGATGGAGCCGGCGGACGGTCGAGGGGACAGCTCGTCCGGGCTCGTCCGGGTAGGTGCACCCGGGACACGTCAGGGCCGAGGTAGCCGCTGCTGCACCCACGCCCAGTCGATCCGCTCCTGCTCCAGACGCACCGCATCGCCCAGCCGGTCCGACACCAGGTCCGCGTACAAGGCGGCCTCGGCAGAGGTCAGCCGGTCCAGCCTGGCCGCCGTCGGCGCGGGCTCACGGCCCCAGCGGTCCCGGTGCTCCAGCAGTGTCTCCCGGTCCATGAGGAAGGACTGCGACTGGGGCAGCCAGGCGCGCAGCTGAGACAGGATCGCGAAACCGTGCGTGTCGAGGTCGCCCCAGTAGTGCACGGCCACGTCGCGCAACCACGGCAGCGCTGCGACCCGGCTGACCTCGAAGCCCTTGCCCCAGAGAACGACACCGCCGGCGGGGACCGGTGTGGTGAGGTAGGTGATCTCGTTCTCGACGATGACGGCGGTACGAACAGCCGCGGACACGGCGGCGAGCTCCTCGACCCGAAAGGTGGCCTCCGAGAGCGGACCCGGCAGCCCCAGCACGATCGGGTCGAAGCGCAGGCGCAGGGACTCCGGTTTGGTAGCCAGGCCCAGGCAGGTCAGGAACCCGGTGGCGCTCCGGTCGGTGCCGAGCAGTTGCGCCAGCACCGTCCGGTGCCGCTCGACGAACTTCGTGTCGACCCCCGGGGCGGTGATCTCACGCAGGTAGCGACCGGATCCGCGGGAGGCGTCCAGCCAGCGGTAGGCGGCAACCATCTGCTCCCACTCGTCCGCGGCCTCCAGCGCCCGCAGCGGCTGCTCCGTCACCCAGGCGCGTACCGCAGGCAGGTCGGTGCTCAGATCCAGGACCCGGCGGTAGGCCGCGACCTGCCCGGTCACGCCGAGCAGTCGCCACGCCTGGTCGTACGTCGCCAGCCGGGCGCGCGCCGGCAGCCGGTTGCGGCCGAAGTGCCGGCCGCCGATCTCGACGTAGTGGAGGTCGTAACGCCGGCCGTCGCCGCTGCCCGCCTCCAGCTCGCCGACCCAGCGGCGGACCGCCGACACGTCGTCGCCGATCTCTCCCGTCCGGGGGCCGTGCACGGGCAGGTCGAGCGGCGGGAAGGGCCCGCCGTCGGCGAGGGCGGCCAGCAGGGAACCGTCGGCCCAGCGTCGCCGCACCTTGGCCTGCAGGTCGGCGTACGTCGTCCAGGCACGGGTCATGTGGCCGGCGCCGCACCCTCCCGGCGGGCCCGGAACTCCTCGATCGTCAGCGTCTGCAACCGCGAGTAGCTGCCGGTGGGGTTGTCGACGAAGCCGATCGCCCGGACGTAGGGCTCGATGACGTGGACCTTCTGCAGCGGAGTGACGATCAGCAGCTGCAGGCCCAGCTTGCCGAACAGGTCCAGCGCGTAGCGGGTGGAGGCGTCCGACCCTCGGCCGAAGGCTTCGTCGATGACGACGAACCGGAAGTCCCTCGCGCGCTCGACGCCCCACTCGAGCCCGAACTGGTAGGCGAGCGAGGCGGCCAGGATGGTGTAGGCGAGCTTCTCCTTCTGGCCGCCGGACTTGCCGTCGGAGTCCCGGTAGTGCTCCCACTCCTCGCCGCTCTCCCTGTCCCGCTCGGCGGCCGAGAAGGTGAACCAGTTCCGCACGTCGGTGACCCGCCTCGTCCACGCCTTGTCCGTCTCGGCGTGGCCCTCGCGCCCGCGAAAGCGTTCGATGATGCGCTGCACGTCCAGGAAACGCTGCTCGGAGTACCGGTCGTCGTCGGGCCCGAGCGTGTCGTCGGTGGCCGCGCGCAGCTCCGTCCGGAATGCCTGTACCTCCTGGTTGACGGTGCGCTCGGCGACCAGCGTGATGTAGCGCCCGGGGCTGTAGTCGATCGCGCCGAGCGCCTCGTTGATCCGGTCCACCCGGGCGTGGATCTCGCCGGCCTGCCGGCGCAGCCAGCTGTTGAAGCCCGCGAGCTCGCGGATGGTGTTGGTGTTGAGCTGACGCTTGAACTCCTGCTCGAACGCCGGGAGGTCGTCCTCGGCCACCCGGTCGCGGAACGCGCGGAACTCCCCGCGCGCCTCCACACTCGCGTCCATCTCCGTCGTCGCCTCCGGCCAGCGGCGACGCACGTCGTTCATCGCCCCGAGCAGGCTCTGCGCACAGCGGTCGAGCTCCCGCGCCACCCGGTCGATCCCCGCCTGCAGCTGCGTGGTCAGCTCGGACGCCGCCTGCTGGCAGTCCTCGGCGTCGTCGGGCAGGTGACCGTCCAGCCGCGCCGTCAGGGCGCCGTAGGTGTCACGCGCCTGCGCCAGGACGTCGGCCGGCTGACCGTCGACGTACGCCCTCTCGAGCTCGCGCGCCTTGCTCGCCCGAGCGATCCGTTCGCCCAGCACCGAGACGCGTCCGCGTACCTGCTCCAGGCGCCGGTCGAGCTGCTCGCGGCGCTCCTCGTTGTCCCGCAGCTGGCGCTCGATCTCCTCGAGTCGGGAGGAGCCCGCGACCAGCCGCGCCCGCTCCTGCTGTGCGGCATCGGCCCGCGCCTGGGCGTCCAGCCAGTCCAGGTCGCGCCAGGTGGGGTACTCCTCGAGCTTCGCCAGGACGGTCGTACGGTCGGCGATGCGCTGCCGCTCGGCAGCGACCTGCTCCAGCTCCTCCTGGACCGCCGCGAACTCGACCTGCTGCTCGCGGAGCTCAGCGGTGAGCGCCTCGATCTTGCGCTCGTTGGCCCAGCCGAGGACCCAGGTGCGGGGATCGTCGATCCGCGAGCGGTCGTCCTTCTCGTGCCGGTCGCCGGAGCGGACCTGGCCCTGCGCAGTGACCGCTCGGGAGGCCTGCTGGAACTCCTGCAGCGACTCCGTGCACCGGTGGTCGGCCCGCCTGGCGAGCTGGTCGCGCAGGTAGCCCTCGAACGGGCCGGGGGCCAGCTCGAGGGTCTGGGCCAGCAGCAGGCCGTCGCTGCTGCTCGGTGGCTGCAGCGCGACGTGCCGGCGGGGCACCCGCTCGTAGACCAGCCGCATCCCCCGCCGGTCCCCGTCGTCCCGGCGGTAGGTGAGGCGGCGCTCGTCGACCCACAGCGTGACTGCTGGGTAGTGCTCCTGCGGCACCAGCAGCGACAGGGCGAAGCCCCGCAACACCCGCTCCGCAGCTCCCCGCCATCGTTCGAAGCCGTCGGCCACGTCGACGAGCTCGCCGGCGAACGGCAGAGCGTCAGGGTCGAGGCCGAGGTCGTGGCAGAGCTGTACCCGGACGTCGAGGTGGCTGCGCGGCAGGTTGTTGCGCCTCCCGGCCAGGCTGCTGAGCTCGGCCCTCGTCTGGCTCCCCAGCCGGTCCAGCTCCCGGCGTCGACCCGCCAGCTCGGTCAGCCGCTCGTCGAGGCCGCGGCGGCTGCCCTGCAGCTGCTCCAGCTCGCCGGCGACGCGGCCGGGCAGGGTCGCGAAGGCGGCGGCGTCCCCGATCGGGCTGAGCCCGGCGTCGACGACGAGCCCGGCGAACCGGTCCCGCCTGGCCCGCCGCGCCTCGACCTCGCCCCGCGCCGTCTGCTCGATCCGCTCCAGCTCGCCGACCCGATCGCCGCCGGCCGCGGCCCGCTCCCCGATCAGGCGCTCCCGGTCCCCGGTGAGCTCGGCGCGGCAGACCTCGGCCTCCGCAGCCTCGTGTCCGAGCCGCTCCCGGTCCGCCTCGTTGACCTCGCTCTCGGCCGACAGCAAGCGGACCCGAAGCTCGGCGAAGTACAGCCGGACGGCGTCGCGCTCGCGCTCCATCGCGGTACGCCGTTGCAGGGCCGCGTCATACCTGTCGGCGGTGGCCACCAGCGGTTCCAGTGCCGCGAGCTGGTCCTCGGCGCGGCGGACCGCTTCGTGCGCCTTGCGCAGGTCCTCGAAGTGGCTGACGATCCCGGCCACCTTGTCGGAGGCGTCCACCGGTTCGAGCATGTGGCTGCGGACGAAGTCGTTGAGGTTGCCCACGGACTTCATCGAGACGGTCTGGTGGAACAGCTCCAGCGCCTGCTCCGACCGGATGCCCAGCAGCCGGCGAAGGTGCCGGGAGTAGTCGGGGAAGCCGGGGCTGATCGTCGCGCCGGTCGCGCGCAGCCGCCGGCGCAGCGAGTGGAGGTCGGAGCCGAAGTCGGTGAAGTCGGCGTCGACCGACAGCGGCTTGTCCGAGGTCACGAAGAACCGGTCGGGCTGACCCGAACGGTCCCGCTGGTGGAACACCTGGGCCAGGCTGACGGTCTCGTCGTACCCCTCGTTGACGAAGACACCGAGGATGACGGAGTAGGTGCGGTGGTCGCGCAGCCCGATGGCCTTGGAGGTGCCCGTGCTCTCGACCCGCTCGGACTTGTAGTGGCCCTCGACATAGCTGCGCAGGCTGCGCTCCCGGGACTCCGCGCCGGCGGCCTTGTTGTAGGTGATCCGGTGCGCGGGGAGCAGCAGGGTGGTGACCGCGTCGACCAGGGTCGACTTGCCGCTGCCGATGTCGCCGGTGAGCAGCGAGGTGTCGCCGCCGGGCGTCATCCGCCAGACCCGCCGGTCGAACGTGCCCCAGTTGAAGACCTCGAGATGGTGCAGCCGGTAGCCGGCCCGGCCGGAGCCCGAGAGCTGCACGGCGGAGAAGAGTGCGTCACTCATCGGCCTTGCCTCCGGTGCTGGTCTCGGCATACTCCCGGAGCTTGCCGGCGTAGTCGGACAGGGTCTGCGCGTCGACGTACGCCTTGAGGATGCGGCGCACCTCCCAGTGGTCCTGCTGCCCCCGCAGCTGCCGCAGGAAGCCCAGCTCGGCCACCTGCTTCAGCGTGCTGTCGACGCGGTCGATCACCCGGGCCTCGTTCGTCGTGTCGGCCAGGAAGACGCGCAGCATCTCGACGATCTGGTCCCGGGACAGCACGAGCTTGCCCTCGCTTCCGGTCGTCTCGAACTCCACGAGGCGCTTGCGGAGCAGCACCAGCAGCAGGCTGACGTTGTAGGTCAGGCTGCGTCGCTTGACCAGCCGTGGCAGCGGCTCGGCGTCGGCGTCCTGCTCCCGGCTGCGCAGGTAGGCGTAGCCCTCGGTGTCGTCCACGACGACCTCGACGCCGATGGCGCCGAAGTGATCACGCACGGAGCCGGCGTGCCGGTCCAGCGTCGCCCACGCGTCCTCGTGCTGCTCGCGGTAGACGACACCGCGCATCAGCTCGATGATCGCTACCGCGACGGCGTGCTCCTCAGCGGTCCTCATCGCCGGCTCACCGTCACCCTGGGCAGCCGGGCGCGGCGGCCGACGCCGTCCGGGTCGCGGTAGTCCACGACGATCTCCTCGGCCTCGTCCAGGGTGACGGCCAGGTCCTCCTCCGCCAGCGAGAGGTAGCCGAGGATCTCGGCGACGCCGTGCTCGACCGGGTAGAAGTCGAGGATGTCGGTCAGCAGCGTGGACGTGCGCTCGGGCAGGATCGTGCGGATGTTGTCGGCCAGCCGGGCCTGGTCCACGAAGGTCTGGGTGAACAGCGTCGAGACGTCGATGAGCTCCTGCTCCCCCGGGTCCACCATGCTCTCGACCCGGGTGGCCGGCCGCGCGTCGTACAGCGGCCGCTCGAAGGCGAGCGCGATGCCGATGCCGGGGACGCCGACGTCCAGCCCCAGATCCGGCGGCGCGTCCCGGCAGGCGAGCGCGGCGGACTCGATCGAGCGGACCAGCTCCAGCACCCGGCGGTTCTCCAGCCACACCTGGTCGTCGAGGAAACGGCGCAGCTGCTCGGAGACCTGCCGGACGGTCTGCTGGGTGCGCTCGGCGGCCTCCGACCAGTCGTGGTGAATCGTGCGGAGCCGGCGGTCGGTCTCGATCGGCGTCAGCTGCTGGACGCTGGCCAGCAGGTCGGCGAGCTCGTCCTGACGGGCCTCGGAGAGCAGGAAGTCGTAGAAGGCCTGGAAGCTCGCGCCCTGGTCGGAGCTGCTGATGTCGGCGCGGCTGGAGACCAGCTCGGCGAGCAACTCGCCCTTGGAGCCCTCCCACGCCGCGATCCGCTCGCGGGCGCCGCGGTCCAGCGCGCGGAAGTTCTCCTCGACCTGGCGGAAGTCCGAGAGAAGCTCGCGGGCCGTGGCAGCGAACTGCTGGTAACGCTCCCGGACCGCGGTGTCGGTCAGGACGGCGACGTTGCCGGCCTCGGTCTCCTCGATCTGCCGGTCGATCTCGGCGCGCTGGGCGTGCAGCAGCGCCAGGCGGGTCTCCGGGTCGCTCTCGGTGCCGTGGACGATCTGCCGGAGCAGGTCCACGACGGTGTTCAGTCGCGACTCGGTGCCGACGAAGGCGCGGACCCGCAGCCCCGCAATCCAACCGTAGGCCTTCTCGAAGGCAGGCGTGGCGTCGTAGTGCACCTCGTCGGAGCTGGCCGGGTAGAAGCGACGCAACCAGCCGGATTCAGGACCTGACCACGCCTCGAGATAGGCCTCCGGCGTCCGCGGGAAACGCGGCTCGTGGGTGCCGGCATTGAGCGCGTCGAGATGCTCCTCGAGCGCCTCGACCAGCCTGATCGCGGGCGTCGCCCCCTGGTTGCCGTCCACGAAGTGACGGCCGAGGAAGGACAGCACGAGGGCTGCGTGCTGCGCGCGCAGGAGCCGCCAGGCGGGATGCCGGTCCCGCAGCGCCTCGATCGTCTCGTGGTCCACCCCGGCCCCCTTCTCCGGCCCCGTCGTGCCGCCGCTGGTCAGCGTAGGGACGAACACCGGCAACAGGTGTGCGCCGGGCCGGGGTCACCGCCTCACCATCTCAGTCGCAGCCCGCTGATCGCGCTCATCTCGCTGTCCGAGATCACCAGCGTGACGTTCTCCACCAGGCCCTGAGCCTGACCAGACCCGCCCGGTCTACTGCTCTCAGCGCCACCGGATGCACAGCGGCTCACTGGCCGAACGCTGGTCCGCGTCACGGAGCGGCTGAGGTGACGGAGGAGCGGATCCGCGCAGCTGCCACACCTCCGCCTGCTGACGGTCCCGCCACCGTACACATCGAGGATGAAAGGATGTACGCTTACCGCTGTGGAGGTCGCCATCACGGAGTTCCGGGCGGCTCTGAGCGCGTACGTCGACCGGGCCCGGCGGGGCGAGGACGTGGTCCTGACCGAGCGCGGACGGCCGGTGGCGCGGCTGGTCGCCGTGGATGCCGCACCGCTCCTCGAGCAGCTGGAGCGCGAGGGCGTCATCAGCCCTGCGTCGGCTCCGCGGCCCCGCGCGAGCGGCACCCTCCGCGCGGAGGCGACAGGACCCGTGGCTGACCTCATCTCTGAGCTCCGACACTGAACCGTGCTGCTCTGCCTCGACAGCAGCGCGCTGATCAAGCTGCTCGTGGAGGAGGACGGCAGCCATGTGATCGCCCGGCTGTGGGACGACGCCGACGTCCTGGTGGCGAGCCGGCTGGTGGTGCCGGAGGTGGCCGCCGCTCTGCACGCCGCCCGCCGAAACCAGCGACTGGATGATGATGCGCTGGCGCGGGCCCTGACTGCCTGGGCCGGCTACCGGCCCGCTCTTCGCCTCGTGGAGCTGACGTCCTCGCTGGCCCTGCAGGCAGCAGAGCTGACCGTGACGTCTGCGCTGAGCGGCGCCGACGCCGTCCATCTGGCCAGCGCCCTGACCCTGAAGCAGGCGAGCCCGCTCCTGGCCGTGTGGGACAGACGCCTGCACGCCGCTGCCCGCGCTGAGGGGGTCCGGACGGCGCCTGCAGCACTGTGAGCGACGACGCACCTCGCCTGACATGGTCACTCAGCCTCGCGCCACCACCGTGAGCAGCACCGGGCTGGCCTGACCTGCCTCCTCCAGCACCTGGCGAACATCCGCCCAGGCGAGGCCGCCGATGCCGGCCCCGAGGTGCGGCACGCCGACCTCACGGATGCCCTGCTGCTCGGCGTCGGCGAGCATGGCCGTCACCGAGTCGGCGATGGCGCCCAGCCGGGCGTCGGCCCCGGGCCGCTGCTGGGTGGCGAGGTTGTAGACGAGGGTGCCGTCGTCGAGCCTCCAGCGCAGGAAGCCGCCGAGGCGGAACTCTCCCTCGCTGCACAGCCGGCGATACTCCGCGTGCATCGCCTCGTCCATCGCCCGGAAGGCCCGTGCGATGCCGCCGGACATGGAACCGGCGCAGTTGCAGCCGTGTGCGAGGGCGGGCAGCCCGAGCGCGAACAGGTCACCACGAAGGTGGCGGATACCCATCGGAGTCAGGTACGTACGAAGACGTTGTCGACGCAGCGGAGGTGCGGGCAGGGCCGGATGCGCAGCCGGTCGCCCGTCGCGGTACGGAAGAGCTCCGGCTGCTCGGTCACGGTCATGCTGTCCTCGATGAATCCTCGTCGGACGCCGTCCTCGGCGGCCGCTGCCACCAGGTTGCCATCGACCTCCGACAGGACCTTCTCCACCGGCAGATCGTGAACCTGTCGCAGGCCCGCGTCCACAGAAACTGTCGGACCCCGCCTCTACCGTCGAAGAAGATGACCACCTACACCGAACAACAACGCCTCCAGGCCACGACCTGGAAGAGCTCCACCACCACGCTGCCGCCCGAGGCGAAGCAGCCTGCCCCGTACGAGGACAAGACCGGCGCGAGCCGCGGCCCGGCGTACGACTTCTGCCTCCCCCGCGAGCACGCCGCCCTCTCACTGCTCCCCGAGGTGCGTGAGCCGGCGCTGGCGCTGTTCGCCGAGCTGGGCATCCCCTGGCACGCCGGCATCGACGGCGGCCCGAGCAACCATCTGCTGTCCTCACAGGTGCAGTGCGTCAACGCGCTCGGCCAGATGGTGCACGACCCGGAGCGGCTGCGGCTCGCCTTCGCCGACGTGTTGGGGACGCAGGACGTGCTGGAGATCGAGCCGGGCCGCTTCCTGACGTTCGAGTACATCGGGCCCACCGACTACTTCAACGAGGCGCCGACCGGCGCCCGGGTCCGCGGCGCCCACTGCACGAGCGTCGACGCCGCCTTCCTCCACCGCACGCGTGACGGTCTCGTCGAGCTCGTCCTGGTCGAGTGGAAGTACACCGAGTCCTACCGGACCCGCCCCGCCGAGCCGGTCAAGGACCAGACCCGGTGGGAGCGGTACGGCGCGGCCTGGAGCGACCCCGACGGCCCGATCCTGCCGGCGCTGCCCTTCGAGCAGATCCTGCAGGAGCCGCTCTACCAGCTGGTCCGTCAGCAGCTGCTCGCGCACGCGCTCGAGAAGGATCGGGCACACGGCGCGGACCGAGTCCGGGTGGTGCACGTGTCGCCGGGCGGCAACACTGCCTACCAGCAGTCGCTCCAGCCGGCGCACCGCGGGCTGGGCGACAGCGTGACCGAGGTGTGGTCCAAGCTGATGCGCCACCCCGACCGGTTCGTCCCGCTGGACAGCGAGCTGTTCCTCGACGAGGACATCACCTCGCCTGAGTACGCACTGCGTCACGCGCCCGACGTCGTCCTGGACGAGGCGTCCCTGCTGGCAGCGACCGGCGCGGAGAGTCTCCTCGAGCTGGAGGACATCCTCTACAGCGACGACGACTTCGACGGTGACCTGCTCCAGCTGGACGACGGGGTCGAGGTCCAGCTCGGCCACGTCGGCTACCGGCTCAGCTACCCGTTCCCCGTCAGCCTGCTGCACCGGACGGCCCAGCGCCTGCAGCGCGAGTACGAGGAGGAGCTGGAGGCCGACGATGACCAGTGACCGGGAGCAGCCGGCGTTACGTTGGGCGTCATGGACCCGAACGACGTGATCCGCGACGAGCAGG
Source organism: Mycobacteriales bacterium (assembly GCA_040902655.1). NCBI lineage: Bacteria > Bacillati > Actinomycetota > Actinomycetes > Mycobacteriales > Mycobacteriales bacterium. The sequence goes on along the minus strand of JBBDWV010000028.1, from coordinate 98,136 downwards.
ACCTGCTGGCTGCGATGGGGCTGGAGATGCAGGCCGCCGCCGGAGCTCCGCTGTCGAAGGCGCGTCAGGCCAAGAACGTGCACGACGCGTTCGCGCCCGAGGCCCAGCGGCTGGCCGACGAGGTCTTCGGCGCCGGTGCTCGTCCCTTCGCGCCGCGCGCGATGACGAGCTTCGCATGGTGGTACGAGGACGCTGACGCGACCACGCTGCTCGCGGTCGTCCGCGCCGACGGAGGTCCCGACCGCTACCGACGAGGTGCTGGCCTACGCCCTGGCGTGGCAGCACGACCGGGAGCTCGTGCTCGTCCTGTCGGACCAGCACGCGCGCGAGGTCGCTCGCCGCCTGCCCTGGGTCGACACACCTGTCACCGTCCGGACCCTCACCGGCGAGCCCTTCACCCTGTCGAGATCCGAGGTCCTCACGACCTCTGCGGCACTCGAGCAACGCACGGTGGAGCCGTTCGTCCTCGACAACAGGAGGGCGGCGTGGGTCGAGCGGTTGCTGGCGGATCCCGGCCTCGACGGCCTCGAGGCGCATGGCCGGGCGAACTATCTGTCCTGGCACCACCGCGGCCTGCAGGTCCTGCGGCTGTCCCAGACGCGCAGTGGCCTTCGGGTGCAGGCCGGTGTGCAGTACAGCCGTCCGCAGCCGGGACACAAGGTGGTCAACGTGGTGCTGAAAGGTCCCATGACCGACACCGAGTTGAGTGAGATCCTGGAGGCCGTGGCTGCATCGGTGAGCGCGGGCGGCTCACTCACCACGCGCCAGACCGAGCACCGGCTGCAGGCGAGCATCGGGATGTCGCCGCCAGCGGCGCTCGGGCTGCCCTTCCTGGCGCGGGAGTACCCGGCCTACCGCGGACCAGGACGCCCCGGGTTCATCGACTTCCTCGGCTGCGACGGTGCGGGCCGGCTCCACGTCGTCGAGACGAAGGTGGGCCACGACCCCAAGGTTGTGCTACAAGCGCTCGACTACGGCATCTGGCTACAGGCGAACGAGACGGGGGTCCGCAGTCACCGTCCGGACTGGCCGCGGCCGGACGGGATGCAGAAGGAGATCTACCTCGACTTCGTGCTGTCCGCGGGCGACCAGCGCACCGCCGTCAACGGCTACCTGCCGGGGCAGCTCGAGGCGCTGGCCCCGGAGGTCAACTGGCGGGTGTTCGTGGTGGCGGATCTGGACGTTCACCCGGTGGCGCTCCGGCAGATCCCGGCTGAGGCGCTGTGGAGGGCCGAGCCTGGCGTCACCAGTGCGTCCGTACGCCCGCCCCGAGGCAGACCTGCCGCCTGATCCGGCTCGGTCACTCCTGGGACGCGGGTGGTCCCTTGGCCAGCCTTGCCGATCGCTGCTGCTGTCTGGGCGGACGGCCCGGCAGCGTGAGGTCGAAGCGCCCGATAGGCGTCGCAGCGCAGGCTGCCGTCGCAGGTGCCCACACCCAGCCGAACGCGTCCCACGTGTGTCCCGTCACGTCGGGAACGCAAAGCGGGTGTGGCTGGCTTGTCATAATTTGTGCCCGCCGTCGACCCACGATCCGAGGAGCTGACCACCTCCATGCGGAAGACCTCCCCTGTCTTCTGGGCCTCGCTGAGCCTCGTGCTGCCCGTCGTCCTGTGGGGTGCCCTGGCGTCGGAGTCGCTCGCCGCGGCTGCCGACGATGCTCGCGTCTTCGTCGTCGACCAGTTCGGCTGGTTCTATCTCGTGACGGCGACCGTCCTGCTGATCGGCGTCATCTCCCTCGCCGCCTCCCGCTTCGGGAGGGTGCGGCTGGGCGGGGACGACGAGCAGCCGGAGTTCAGCACCCTTGCCTGGTTCTCGATGCTGTTCAGCGCGGGCATGGGCATCGGGCTCGTGTTCTGGGGCGTGGCTGAGCCGGTGTCGCACTTCACCAGCCCTGCGACGGCCGACGCCGGCAGCGCTGAGGCGGCGCGTGACGCGCTGCAGTACTCCTTCTTCCACTGGGGCCTGCACCCGTGGGCGATCTACTCAGTCCTCGCCCTCGCACTGGCCTACGCCCGCTTCCGCCGCGGTTGGAAAGCGACGATCAGCGGCGCCCTCCGTCCGCTGCTCGGGGACCGGGCTGACGGCCCTGTCGGGTCGCTCATCGACACGCTCGCCGTGGTGGCCACCGTCTTCGGCGTCGCGACCTCGCTGGGGCTGGGCGCGGCGCAGGTCAACGGCGGGCTGGCGTCGGTCTTCGACGGCGTCGAGATCTCCTCGGCCGTGCAGCTGGCGGTCATCGCCGTTGTCACGATGCTCTTTCTCGTCTCCGCGCTGACCGGTATCCACCGCGGCATCAAGTGGCTGTCCCTGGTCAACATCACACTGGCCGTTGCGATCTTCACGTTCGTCCTGGCCACCGCCTCGACCGGCAAGCTCATCGGCGCCTTCACCACGACGCTGGGCAGCTACCTCAGCGAGCTGCCGGTCCTGAGCCTGCAGGCCGGGCCGTTCGACGAGACCCGCAGCGAGTTCATCAACGGCTGGACCGTCTTCTACTGGGCCTGGTGGATCTCCTGGTCGCCGTTCGTCGCCACCTTCGTCGCCCGCATCTCCCGCGGGCGGACCGTGCGGGAGTTCGTCATCGGCGTGCTCGGCGTGCCGACGCTCGTCAGCGGCCTGTGGTTCTCGGTGTTCGGCGCCGCCGGAATCCTCGCCGAGCAGGACGGCGCCGGGCTGTCCGAGATGGCGACCGAGTCGCAGCTGTTCGGGCTGTTCGACACCCTTCCGCTGGGGCTGTTCGCGTCGCTGGCAGCGATGCTGCTCATCGTCACCTTCTTCATCACCAGCGCCGACTCGGCGACGTTCGTGCTGGGCTCGCTGAGCACGAAGGGAGGCGCCGACCCCGCTCGTCCGGTCACCGTCGCCTGGGGCCTGATCATCTCCGCATCGGCCGCGGTGCTGCTGGTCAGCGGCGGGCTGCAGGGGCTGCAGACGGCGTCCATCGTCGCGGCGTTCCCCTTCTCGTTGGTGCTCCTGCTGACGCTCGTCGCGCTGGTCAAGGGGTTGCGCAGCGAGCCGACCGGCCCGGGCACGTTCACGCCGCCGCGGCGAGTCGAGCACGCGCGGGTCGGCGCAGAGCGGTAAGCGTTGGCTCGCCTGCACGGCCTAGCTCGTGGGCAGCGTCATGTTCCTCGTGGTTGCGCTGCGGCGGGACCCGCCGCTCGTGGCGGTCGACAGCGCGCTGTCCGTGCTCGGCACGCTGCTGTACCTGCTGAAGGAGCGCGCTCCGCGAAATCCGAAAGGTGGCTGTGGCCGTACGCAGCAGCAACGGCCCGCCTGCTGAGGAGATCAACGACTGCTGCCGGCGACTACCCGCAGCCGTCTGGATCTCGCCCGCCTCGACGCCCTGCACGCCCTGCAGCAGCTCGTCGTCGAACGGCTCGCCGGCGAGCCGCGCAAACGCGATGACCCCCGCGTACGCGCCGATTTCCGACAGAACTACCGTCATCAGATGAATCCCGCTCGTGCCGAGCTGTTCCAGCAGCATCCGCTCGCCTCCTTCCGACCGGGTGCTGCTACCCACTGACAGCGCTGGGCGACACGTCGTCACGCGATCGTCACGCACGCACGTCGAGCCGGAGCCGAGCATCGGGAACAGAAACGGCTGTACCGACGACAGGCCAGCCGGTGCCCGACACGCTGACCGACGCCGCCCCCCGCATCGCTGCGGGCATCGGCACGCTCTTCGTCCTGCTGCTGCTCAAGCGGCTGATCGGCGGGGGTACGGCGCCGCTGCTGCTGTTCCGCGCCCCCTTCCGCACAGGCGACGCGGTCGAGATCGAGGGACCGCTATCGAGATCAACCTGCGCGAGACCGTGGTGCGTACCTACTCGGGCCGCCGGAGCCCGACTCCTGACCCACCGCCGCCCGTTTCGGCGGCGAGGTGCCGCGGAAGGTCGCTATCGTCTCGCTGCTCGCGATCATCACACTGTCGATCGTCGTCACCCGTGTCGCGACGGTGATGCTCACCGCCACCGGCCTGTCTCGCGACATCGCGCGCTTCCAGGCGCGGTCGGCGTTCAGCGGCGCCGGCTTCACCACCAACGAGTCCGAGTCGGTGGTCAACCACCCGGTGCGGCGCCGCATCGTGCTGCAGCTGATGCTGCTCGGTGCCGCCGGTGTCGTCACAAGCCTGACGTCGCTGCTGCTGTCGTTCGCGGACGCCGACAGCTCGCAGACCGCGACCCGGATCGCGGTGCTGGGAGGCGGTCTGGTCGCGCTGCGCGTCCTCGCGGGCAGCTCACTGGTCGACCGCGGGCTGACCCGCCTCACCGAGTGGGCGCTGCGGCGGTACACCAGCCTGAACGTGCGCGACTACGACAAGCTGCTGCACATCAGTGACGACTACAGCGTCGCCGAGATCGACATCCGTACGGGCGACTGGCTGACCGGCCGCACCCTCGGGGATCTCCGCCTGCGCGACGAGGGCGTCATGGTGCTCGGCATCTACCGCCGGTCTGGCCTCTACCTCGGGGTGCCGCGCATGGACACCGTCGTGGAGGACGGCGACCGGCTGGTGGTGTACGGCGAGGAGGACGCCATACCGGCGCTCGCGGAGCGACCCCCCGGCCAGGAGGGCGACGCGGCGCACGAGCAGGCCGTGGCGTCCTACCGGAGCCGGGACCAGGCGGCTCGCCGCGACGACGCCGGCTGACCGGGCCGGCGCACAGCCGACCGGGAGAACTACCGGAGTCGCAGGCGGGTGCCACGCGAGTTCCTCTTCCTCGAGCGGCGCCGCTGCAGGTCCGCAGCAAGCCCGAGGATCCCGCTGAGGTGGAGGCGCAGCAGAACAGGAGGAGCCGCAGCAGCACGGGAACCAGCGCCACATGATCACCGCGGATCGACTCCTGCTCGTCGTGGGCGGCGGCCAACGACGGCCTCGCCCTGCCCTTCGTGCTGCTGGTCGGTGCGCTCGCCACCGCACCGGCGGGAGAGGCGGTCGGCACGTTCGCCCTCGAGGCAACACGACAGCTCGGCGTGGCACCGGCATCTTCGCCGCCTTCGTCGGAGGGCGGGTGTTCAGCGAGGCGTGCCCGAGAAGCTGTACGAGCCGATCCACGAAGTGCACCAGTCGCTCACGAAGGTGGCGCTGACGGTGGCCTTCCTGGCTTCGGCCTCGTGCTGCCGATCACGAGCTGGTGGCCGGTGCTCGGCCTGGCCAGGTCGGGTCCGGCACGTAGGTGCTGGTCCTGCGCCGACCAGGCGTGGCAAGCAGCGGCTGAACGAGCGCGGCCGTGATCTAGGCGAGGCCGAAGCTCTCACCGATCTGCTCGCCACCCCGGCGTGCTCGAGGAGCTCCTCCAGCACCTCGTCATGCGGAACTGACGGCGGACGTTGCTGCAGGCTCGCCAGGACTGAGCGCAGGTCCGTCCGGGCAGGTAGCCGCCATGGCTGAGCACCCGAGCGTCGTGCGCGGCCGCGACCGCCGCTGGCGCAGCGTGAGCTTGACCGCTGTCGTCGTCGTGCTGCTCGCGATCGGACTGCAGAGCGTGAACCTGCCGTCGCTGCCGTCGCTGTCGAACCCCTTCGGCACCAAGACGGTCGACCGCAGCGCCCCTGTGCTGCTCACCTCGCTGGCCGATCTGGCGCGCTTCCAGGCGGCCACCGGCAGCTTCCAGGTGATCGTCGACATCGAGAAGGACGTGGGCAAGCTGCCATCGCTGGTGGCCGGCGAGCGGACACTGTTCGTGGCCCAGGGCAGCGTCGACGCCTACGTCGACTTCACGGGGATCGGCAAGGACGCGGTCACGGTTTCCGCCGACGGCAAGCGGGTCGACGTCGTCCTGCCGCCCGCGGCCCTGTCGGACGCGCGGGTCGACCCTGAGCAGAGTCGGGTCTACTCGCGCCAGCGCGGCGTGCTTGACCGCCTCGGTGGGGTCTTCTCCGACGACCCCACCAGCGAGCGGGAGCTGTACCTGGCCGCGCAGACGCAGATGGGCGAGGCGGCCAAGGCCGGCGGGCTGCAGAAGCGGGCCGAGGACAACACCCGCTCCATGCTCACCGGCCTGCTCGGCACGCTCGGCTACACCGACGTGCACGTCGCGTTCTCGCCCGACGTCCGTCCCTAGACGCGGGTGACGACCCAATCCCAGGCGCCCGACCTGTGTCAGCCAGCGCCTTCGCAGCGTCGTCGAGGGCGAGATCGCGCTTAGCGATACTCATACAGCGTTCGCATCACCTCCCCTCCGCCGACCACCGACGGAATCGCCGCCCGCCAGCGCGCGGACGGCTCTCCGCTGCCCGGAGGGCGAGCAGTCAGCGACTGCGCGGTGACGTTGCCCGCCTTCGTCGCGCGCCATAGGAATGCCTCGTGCGAACGCCGACTCCACCGACGCGTCCTTCGGGCTGGCGCGGCGGCAGGAGCGCATTGCGGCAGATGAGGATGTTGCCCCGGCGCGGCTGGGCGCTCCTCTGGCCTGGCGCCCGCGTCGTCACCAGATGATGGTCAGTCCGCGCAGGTGGCCGAACGCTGCGTCGCGGGTCACGAGCGCGGCCTGGTGGAGTAGTGACTGGGCGGCAAGCATCCGGTCGAACGGATCGGCATGGTCCCAGTCGAGGCTCCCCGCGCGGATCGCGTCGGCGGCGGAGATGTCGAGCGTCTGCGCGCCGAGTCTGCTCGTGAGGTCGTCGTGCTGGGCCAGCAGGATTTCGGCTTCCGGCCACTTTCCGGCGCGGTGCTTGATCGCCATCTCCCACGCGGTCGCGGCGGAGACGAGCACGTCGTTGCTCGGTGCCTCGATCGCGGCTCGGGCGCGGCGTGACAGTCGGTCGGGGTCAGTGAGCGCCCACACGTAGGCGTGGGTGTCCAGCAGCAGGATCGTCACGACCAGGCAGCGAGTTCGGTCTCGTCGAGCGGATCGAAACGCTCATCGGGCGAGGGCAGGTCGAGGAACCCCAAGACGCGGGCGGCGGGCGCGTTCACCGGCACGAGCCGGACCAGGGGCTTGCCGGCACGCGCGACGATGACATCCTCGCCCTTCAGAGCTGCATCGAGCAGCTGAGATAGGTGCGCCTTGGCGTCCGCCACATTGTGTGTGGTCATGTTGGTCAGACTAATCTGACCACTCTCCCTTCGCAAGCACCAACGGGGCACGCGCAAGGCGGCAGAAGCGGACGTCGTCGATGGCGGGCTTGCTGCGGGTGCAGTCCCGTCCGTGGGTTCGATCGCGAGGCCAGCCCGAGCGGTGCAGGCAGTGCGCTCAAACCCGGCCGGAGCGCTCAGTGGTGGAGTGCCGAAGTTGGGCGCCGCCCATGGATATGGTGGCCGTCTGGCTGGCCATGCGACGGCTCGCCGCATCTGCGACCAGGAGGCTGCATGTCCGAAGAGGATGCGCCAGGACAGGCCAAAGCCCGCTTCGATGACATCTACGACAGCCTTGACCCACGCGCCTACTTCCGCACGCTGGGGGCCCTCGACTACGAGATTCCGCAGGTGGCTCAGCCGGCAGTGCAGTCGGTGATGGCGACACTGCGCGACCAGGCCGGGCAGGCGCCCGCTCCGCTGCGTGTCCTCGACGTCTGCTGCTCATACGGCGTCAACGCCGCCCTCCTGCGCACCGACGTCACGCTGGCGCAGCTGTACGACCGTTACTCGAGCGAGGTGCTCGCGACGCTCACGCCGACCGAGGTCACCGAGCAGGATGCGCTCTTCTTCGCTGCTCGCCGGACAGCGACGGCGTGGGTGGCGGGCCTGGACGTCGCGCAGAACGCCATCGACTACGCCTGCCGCGTGGGCCTGCTCGACCAGGGCTGGGCCGAGGACCTCGAGGCGGCGGACCCCTCGCCGGGCTTGGCCGCCGAGCTGGCGCGGGTGGATCTGATCACCACGACGGGCGGAGTCGGCTACATCACCGAACGGACCTTCGACCGGCTGCTGCGACCCCAGCGCGACGTCCGGGGCCCGTGGGTGCTGGCCATGGTGCTGCGCCTGTTCCCGTACGACGACATCGCAGCGACGCTTGACAAGCACGGCCTCACGACCGAGAAGCTCGAGGGAGTGACCTTCCCGCAACGGCGGTTCGCCAGCGTGGAGGAGCAGGACGCCGCGCTCAGAGACGTCGCCGCCCGGGGTCTGGACCCGAGCCTGGAGGCCGATGGCCGCTACCACGCCGAACTCTACCTCTCCCGGCCCGCCGACGACGTCGACCGGCTTTCGCTGCACGAGGTGCTCCACGCTCTGCCGTGAGCGGGTCTCGTCAGGAGGACGAGGCGGGACAGCTGGCCTCCGGCCCGGGGGGCCGTCACTGCGGCGTCTTTTGCGGTGCGGCAAGTGGTGAGGAGATCCAGCAGGCGGTGCACCACGACACTTAACGAACGGCATTCACCGTGCGGACATCGTCGGCCGATCTGACGACGTCAAAGACTGTTCGACAACATCAGCTGCAGCCGCTGGTGCTCCCGCAGCTCTCGCAGACGTAGCAAGAACCGGCCGGCCGCATCTTGACGCCGCAGGTCATGCACAGCGGAGCATCCGCGGCAGTCCCCTGCTGCGACTCGATGAGCTCAGTCGAGGAACCGACCTGCGCCGGCGCGACCACCGCCACCGACGTGGTCTGCACCGGCACCGACTGCGCCAGCCCCTCGACGTCCAGGTCAGACGGCGAATCCGATGACCCGCTGTAGCCGCCGGTGGCGACCGCAGCCGCGCGCTCCTCGGCCGTGAAGATGCCGAGCTCTGCCCGGGTCTCCACCGGCAGGTAGTCCAGCGCCAGGCGACGGAACAGGTAGTCCATCACCGACTGCGCGATGCGGATGTCGGCGTCGTCGGTCATGCCGGCCGGGTCGAACCGCATGTTGATGTACTTGGAGACGAACGCCTCCAGCGGCACGCCGTACTGCAGTCCGATCGAGATCGACACCGAGAAGGCGTCCATGACGCCGGCAAGCGTCGAGCCCTGCTTGCTCATCTTGATGAAGACCTCACCGAGGGTGCCGTCGTCGTATTCGCCGGCCGTCATATAGCCCTCAGCACCCGAGACGGCGAAAGAGATCGTCTGCGACCGGCGCTTCTTCGGCAGGCGCTTGCGCGTCGGCCGCGTTGCCACCACCACAGCTTCGGCGGCCTTTGGCTTCTCCGACAGCGGCTGGCCGACCTTGGAGTTGTTGCGGTAGACCGCGAGCGCCTTCAGCCCGAGCTTCCAGGCCTCCACGTAGGCCTTCTCGATGTCCTCCACCGTGGCCTCGGCAGGAAGATTCACCGTCTTGCTCGCCGTGCCGCTCAAAAACGGCTGCACAGCCGCAAGCATCCGCACGTGGCCCATCCAGGTGATGGACCGCTCGCCCATCGCGCAGTCGAAGACGGTGAAGTGCTCGGTCTTCAGGCCGGGTGCGCCGGCAGCGATGCCGTGCTCGGCGATGTACTCGACGATCGCCTCGACCGTCTCCTCGGCGTAGCCCAGCTTGCGCAGCGCGAGCGGGACGGTCTGGTTGACGATCTGCATCGATGCGCCACCCACCAGCTTCTTGTACTTCACGAGCGCCAGGTCCGGCTCGACACCCGTGGTGTCCGCATCCATGAAGAACGAAATCGTGCCGGTGGGGGCGAGTACCGAGGACTGCGCGTTGCGCCAGCCGTTCTTCTCGCCGATGGCCAGGCAGTCCTGCCACGCCTGGGTCGCCTCGTGCAGCACCCGGGAGTCGTCCGCGCCGAACGCCCGCACGGCGTCGTTGGCCGCAGCGTGCTTGCGCATCACCCGTGCATGCGCTGCAGCGTTCTTCGCAAAACCGGCGTAGGGGCCGACGATGCCGGCCAACTCCGCGGACCGCTTGTACGCGGTGCCGGTCATCAAGCTGGTGATCGAGCCCGCGAGGGCACGCCCTGCGTCGGAGTCGTACGCCACACCGTTGGCCATCAGCAACGCGCCGAGGTTGCAGTAGCCGATGCCGAGCTGGCGGTAGTCGCGCGTGGTCTGGCCGATGCTGTCGGTCGGGAAGTCGGCGAAGCAGATGGAGATGTCCATCGCGGTGATGATGAGCTCGACCGCCTTGCCGAACAGCTTGGCGTCGAACACTCCGTCGGCGCCGCGGAAGCGCATGAGGTTCAGACTCGCCAGGTTGCAGGAGGAGTTGTCGAGGCTGAGGTACTCACTGCACGGATTACTTGCCGTGATTCTCCCGGATTCCGGGTTGGTGTGCCAGTCGTTGATCGTGTCGTCGTACTGGATGCCGGGGTCGGCGCACTCCCACGCCGCCTTCGCGATCTTCCGGAACAGCGAGCGAGCATCGACCGTCTCGAGGACGGACCCGTCGAGCCGGGCCCGCAGCCCGAAGTCCGTCCCCTCCTCCACGGCGCGCATGAACTCATCCGTGACGCGGACCGAGTTGTTCGCGTTCTGGTACTGCACGCTGGTGATATCGCGGCCGCCGAGGTCCATGTCGAAGCCTGCGTCGCGCAGCGCGCGGATCTTCTCCTCCTCGCGCGCCTTGAGCTCGACGAACTCCTCGATGTCCGGGTGGTCGACGTCGAGCACCACCATCTTCGCGGCGCGGCGGGTCGCGCCGCCACTCTTGATGGTCCCGGCGGAGGCATCCGCACCCCGCATGAACGACACCGGCCCGGAGGCGGTGCCGCCGGAGGAGAGCAGCTCCTTGGAGGACCGGATGCGGGAGAGGTTGACGCCCGCACCGGAGCCGCCCTTGAAGATCAGCCCCTCCTCCTTGTACCAGTCGAGGATCGAGTCGATGGTGTCGTCGACGGCGAGGATGAAGCACGCGCTGACGAACTGCGGCGACGTCGTGCCGACGTTGAACCAGACGGGTGAGTTGAAGCTGAAGTACTGGTGCACCAGCAGGTGCTTGAGCTCGTGGTCGAAGATCTCCGCGTCCTGCTCGGTCGCGAAGTAACCGTTCTCCAGCCCGGCCCTGGTGTAGGTGTCGACGACCCGGTCGATGATCTGCTTGAGCGACCACTCCCGCTGCTGGGTCCCGACGGCGCCGCGGAAGTACTTGCTGGTGACGATGTTCGTGGCGTTGACGCTGTAGAAGTCCGGGAACTCCACCCCACGCTGCTCGAAGTTGACCGAGCCGTCGCGCCAGTTCGTCAGCACGACGTCGCGGCGCTCCCACGTCACGTCGTCGTACGGGTGCACGCCCGCCCGGGTGAAGACCCGCTCGAGGCGCAGCCCAGGGGCCTTGGGCTCGCCACGGACCTGCCGGTGGGTGGCGCCGCTGACCGTCTCCGTCATGCTCAGTCTCCAGTCGTCTCTGTGTAGGTCCAACAACCGCGGCGTCCGCGGCATTCGTCTGTGGGGGATTTTGTTCGTCGTACGAGGAGCTAGCGGGCCGGGGCCAGCCGGTCCGGCGGGCCGGTCTCGTGGTCGTCCTGCACCCCGGTCCCGACGCTGGCCCGCAACGCGGTGATCTCGGCCTCGAAGTCGGCGAGGGACTCGAACGCCCGGTAGACGCTGGCGAAGCGCAGGTAGGCCACCTCGTCCAGCTCACGCAGCGGCTCGAGGATCGCCAGGCCGACCTCGTCGGCCGGGATCTCGGCCTTGCCGGCGGCCCGGATGGCGTCCTCGACGCGGGCGGCGAGCAGCGCGAGCGCGTCCTCGTCGACCGGGCGACCCTGGCAGGCCTTGCGGACGCCGTTGACCACCTTGGCCCGGCTGAACGGCTCGGTGACGCCGCAGCGCTTGACCACGGACAGCGACATCTCCTCGACCGTGGTGAAGCGGCGGCCGCACTCCGGGCACGAGCGGCGGCGCCGGATGGCATCGCCCTCGCTGGTCTCGCGGCTGTCCACGACCCGGCTGTCGGGGTGTCGGCAGAACGGGCAGCGCACGGTCCGGTCCCCTCTGTCGCATCGGGTTGTCCACATCTGTGGCACACCGTTCCCACAGCATGTGGAGAATTACACCGGTGTCATCCCTAGATGTTGTGTCGGCGACAGTAGAGCGGCACAACGGCGGTGGCAAGCAGAACGCGCCGGTGGAGGCGAAGTCGCAGGTCACACCGCGTGTTGCTGCCGCAGCCCGGGCGTGTCGCCCGTCGCGCCGCCGCCGCGACGGCACCCAGGTCTGCAGGAGTCCGGTACGCACGGCTTCCACCGTGGCAGCGACCTGTGACAGAAACGGTGAACGTTCTGCAGCAGGTCCGCCAGCGGGTCGTAGCGGAGACCCTGGTGGCTGACGTCAAGATGCGCGCGCAGCGGAGACTTGTGTTCCACCGCCTCCGGCGCCACTATGGCGCCATGCCCAGCGTACAGATCAAGGACGTTCCTGCGGAGACGCACGCCGTGTTGCGGCGTCGAGCTGCCGAGGCGGGACAGTCGCTCCAGGAGTACCTGCGGAGCCGACTCGTCGAGGAAGCGCGGCGCCCCACCGTGGACGAGGTGCTGAACCGCGCCGGCGGGCGCGCCGGAGGTGCCGTGTCCTTCCAGGAGGCTGTGCGGGTCCTGCAGGACGACCGTGCTCGTCGTTGATGCCAGCGTCCTCGTTCCTGCCCTGGCGGACGACAGTGCCTCCGGCGACACGGCCCGCGCACGCCTGCGTGGGCGCACTCTCACCGCACCGGACCTGATCGATCTGGAGGTGCTCTCGGTGCTGCGCCGACAGCTGGCAGCGGGCCGGCTGGACGTACGCCGGGCCCAGCTTGCGCTGACCGATCTGGTCGAGCTCCCGCTCGAGCGGGTCGCGCACCTCCCTCTGCTGGCCCGCTGCTGGGAGCTGCGGGACAACGTGACCTCCTACGACGCGGCGTACGTCGCGCTCGCCGAGGTGCTGGGCGTGGAGCTCGTCACCGCGGACGGTCGGCTCGCAGCGGCACCGGGGATTCGCTGTGCAGTCAGCGTGCTCAGCTGACAGCGGGCTCGGTCGAGCGGGTGGCGCACCGTTGACGGCGGCGCCCCAGAGGCCTACAAATCAACGCATGATGACTTGTCCGGTCGCGGCCAGCGAACTGCGCGTCAGCCGGGGCGGCCGCGAGGTGCTGCACGGCCTCACCTTCGACGTCCCCGCCGGCGTCGTCGCCGGGCTCCTCGGCCCGAGCGGCGGCGGCAAGACGACGCTGATGCGGGCCGTGGTCGGCGTCCAGGCGGGGGTCACCGGCCGCCTCGAGGTGCTGCAGCGACCCGCCGGCGCACGCGCGAACCGCGCCCGCATCGGCTACGTCACCCAGAGCCCCGCCGTCTACGGCGACCTGTCGGTGCGCGCCAACCTCGACTACTTCGCCGACGTCCTCGGCGCGGACCGGCACCGTACGAAGGAGGTGCTCGCCGACGTCGACCTCACCGGCCAGGCGGACCAGCCGGTCGGCACTCTCTCGGGCGGGCAGCGGGCGCGGGTCTCGCTCGCCGCCGCGCTGCTGGGCCGCCCTGAGCTGCTCGTGCTCGACGAACCGACCGTCGGCCTCGACCCGGTGCTGCGACGCGACCTCTGGCAGCTCTTCCGGGATCTCGCCGCGGCCGGCACCACCCTGCTCGTCTCCAGCCACGTCATGGACGAGGCCTCCCGCTGCGACCGGCTGCTGCTCCTGCGCGACGGTCACCTGGTCGCCGACGACACGCTCGCGGACCTGCTCGACCGTACGGGCACCGCGGACGTGGAGGCCGCGTTCCTCCAGCTCGCGACCGCGGCATGAGCGCCCGCGCCACCCTGGCCACCGCACGCCGGGTCCTGCAGCAGCTGCGCGCAGACCACCGCACCGTCGCAATGCTGCTCGTCGTCCCCGTCGTGCTGCTGACCCTGCTGCGCTACGTCTTCCAGGACCAGCCAGCGACCTTCGACCGGATCGGTGGCCCGCTGCTGGCCCTGTTCCCCTTCACGACGATGTTCCTCGTGACGTCGGTGGCCATGCTGCGCGAGCGCACCTCGGGCACCCTCGAGCGGCTGCTGTCGATGCCGGTCGGCAAGGGTGACCTGCTCACCGGCTACGCGCTCGCCTTCGGCCTGGTGGCGGTGGTGCAGACGTCGCTCGCCGCCGGTACGGCGCTCGGGCCGCTCGGCCTGGAGGTCGCCGGCTCGGCGGCACTGGTGGTGCTGCTCGCCGTTCTCGACGCGCTGCTGGGCACCGCCCTCGGCCTGCTGCTGTCGGCCTTCGCCCGCTCGGAGTTCCAGGCTGTGCAGTTCCTGCCGGCGGTGGTGCTGCCACAAGTGCTGCTGTGCGGGCTCTTCGTGCCGCGTCAGGCGATGGCCACGCCCCTGCAGTGGCTGTCCGAGGCCTTCCCGCTGACCTACGCCGTGCAGGGGATGCAGCGGGTCAGCGCGTCGGCCGACATCACCTCTGGGCTGCTCACCGACCTGGGGGTCATCACCGGCTGCGTCGTGCTGTTCATCGCCCTCGGCGCCGCGACGCTCCCCCGGCGCAGCGATTGACCGCGTCGCGACGTGGCGGCCGCCGGCCGGGTGACAGCGGCACCCGGACAGCCATCCTCCAGGCCGCCCGGTCCAGCTTCGGCACCGCCGGCTACGCCGGCACCACCATCCGCGGAATCGCCCGTACCGCCGGCGTGGATCCCGCGCTGGTGCACCACTTCTTCGGCAACAAGGACGGTCTGTTCGCCGCGGCGCTGGAGCTCCCGTTCGACCCGTCGACCGTCGTGGCCGGGCTACTCGCCGAGGGCCTCGAGGGACTGGGCGAGCGGGTCGTCCGCACCTTTCTCGGGATCTGGGACGCCACCCCCGGTCAGGGGCCGATGCTCGCCCTGCTGCGCAGTGCCGTCTCGGACGAGGCGCCGGCCAGCACGCTGCGCGACTTCCTCACCCGCGCCGTCCTCACCCCGCTGGTCGAAGCCGCCGGCTCCCGCGACGACGCGGAGCTGCGCGCCGCGCTGGCCGCCTCCCAGATGCTGGGCATCGCCGTGACGCGCTACGTCGTACGCCTGGAGCCGGTGGCCTCGGCACCGGCCGACGTGCTGGCGCCGGCGGTGGGCGGCACGCTCGACCGCTACCTGACGGGGCCTGGTGTGTGAGCCCGCCTGGGCGCGGCGGCGAGCGTTGCATGCGACAAGGCGACCTGCACCGCCCCGCATGGCCCCAGCCGTCCACCCGGTGTCGCCGACCGCCCACCGGGCACGCTCCAGAGGACGCGCACAACGAGGAGGAACCATGACCCCGGACATCTCGCTGAACCAAGCCGTCTACCCCGGTGAGGACACCGGCTCGACGACCGCCCGGCACACGCTCGCCCGCTTCCCGACGTATCCCGAGGCGCAGCGCCTGGTCGACCAGCTGTCCGACGACGGCTTCGACGTCGCCACCCTCGCCATCGTCGGCACCGACCTACGCACCGTCGAGCAGGTGACCGGGCGGGTGACCACCGCCCGGTCGGCGCTGTTCGGCGCCGGCGCCGGCGCCTGGTGGGGCCTTTTCGTCGGGCTGCTCCTCAGCCTGTTCAGCACCTCGATCCTCGGCCCGCTGCTGGTGGGCCTGGTGATCGGCGCGGTGTTCGGCGCGGTGTTCGGCGCGGCGGGGCACGCCGCGCTGCGTGGACGGCGCGACTTCTCGTCGGTCCAGTCGCTGACCGCCGGGAGCTACGAGGTGATGGTCTCGCAGGAGCACGCGGCCGAGGCCGAGCGGCAGCTGCACGGCTGACGCGGCCTCTTGGCAGGCGCCCGGTGTGCGAGCAGGATGGGTCTGTCCCCCGACCAGTCAGGGAGGTCCCATGCACGCAGGCAAGGGTGACCACGTCACCGTCCCCGGGCGCCACGTGGGCGACCCCGAGCGGCACGGCGAGGTGCTGGAGATCCGCGGCCCGGACGGCGGACCGCCGTACCTCATCCGGTGGGACAACGGCCACGAGAGGCTCGTCTGCCCGGGTGCGGAGATGCGGTTCACCGCCGGAACGCGGTGACCGCGAACCGGACCGCACTACCCGCACGCGCCTGCGCGACGTGCGGCAGGTCCTCGGGAACGACGACACCGATCACCGGGTAGCCGCCGGTCGTCGGGCAGTTGGCCAGGAACACGATGGGCTGCCCGTCCGGCGGCACCTGCACCGCCCCCGGCACGACGCCCTCCGACAGGAGTTCGCCGGTGGTCCGGTGCGGCAGCGCCGCCCCCGCCAGCCGCACCCCGCTGCGGTCGCTGCTCGGCGTCACGACGTACGGCGCGCCGGTCAGCCGCGGTAACGCCTCCGGCGCAAAGGCGTCCTCCCGTGGGCCGGGAACCAGTCGCAGCACCGGCTCGGCGGCGATCTCGGGCAGGACCGCCGGACCGTCCGCGACGGCAGCCTCGACCTGCTCCCCCACCCGCAGCCGGTCGCCGGCGGCGAGCGGTGACGGCCCCAGCCCGGACAGCGTGCAGCTGGACCGGGAACCGAGCACGGCCGGCACCTCCAGACCGCCGCGGACCGCGAGGTAGCTGCGCACCCCGGTGACCACCAGGCCCAGCACGAGTGTCCGGCCACGCCGGACAGTCACCGCGACGCCGACCTCGACGATCTCTCCCCCCATGGTCACCGTGCACCGCCCGCCGGCCACCGCCACCACCGCGTCGACCTCGAACGCCAGCTCCGGCCCCGCCAGGGTCGTCTCGAGCGCCGCCGCGCCAGGAGCGTTGCCCACCAACCGGTTGGCCGCCCGCAGCGCCGGCCGGTCGACCGCACCGGCCAACGGAACCCCCAGGTGCCGCCGGCCCGGCCGGCCCAGGTCCTGCACCGTCGTCAGCGGCCCCGGCTGCCGGACGACGATCACGCGGCGGCGAACCTCAGCCGGTCCCCGGCCGCCAGCAGCGCCGGCGGCTCACGGTCCCCGTCGAACAGCGCGACGTCGGTGCGCCCGACCAGCTGCCAGCCACCCGGCGTCGCCGCCGGGTAGATCCCGGTCTGCACACCGGCCAGCGCCACGCTGCCGGCCGGCACCGAGGTGCGCGGCGTCGCCCGCCGCGGCACGTGCAGTGCCGGGTCCAGCCCGAGCAGGTACGGGAAGCCCGGCGCGAAGCCGAGGAACGCCACCAGGTACTCGGGCGCGGTGTGCCGCCGCACGACCTCTGCCACGGGCAGGTCGGTCAGCCGGGCGACCTCCGCCAGGTCCTCCCCGTCGTAGACCACCGGGATCTCGACGACCGTCCGCCGTACCTGGTCCAGGCCGGGAAGGTCCAGCAGCGGCAGGGCTTTTCGTACCCGCGCGGCGGAGGCCGCCGAGCACGAGGTGACGAGCAGCGTCCGGTAGCCGGGCACGACGTCGACCACCCCGGGCAGCTGAGCGGCGCGGACCGCCGCGTCCAGCCGGTGCACCGTCTCCAGATCGGCCAGCTCGGCCAGTACGCCGAGCGGTCCGGCGGTACGCAGCCTCACGCGAGTGCCGGCGGCGTCCGGCTGGTCGCCTCCGACCTCACGCGAACGCCTGCAGCGTCAGCCCGGCCGCCTCCAGCCCCTCACGCACGGCCCGGGCCAGCCGCGCCGCGCCGGGGGTGTCGCCGTGCACGCACAGCGACTGCACGCCGATCTCGACCTCTCCCCCGCCGTGCGCCGCGACCCGGCCCTGGTCGACCATCCGCACGGCCCGCGCGACGACCTCCACCTCGTCGACGACGACCGCCCCCGGCTCGCGCCGCGGCACCAGGTGCCCCGCGGCGGTGTAGGCGCGGTCGGCGAAGCCCTCCGCCACCACGGACACCCCGGCCGCGCGCGCAGCCCGGGCGAGGGCGGAACCGGGCAGGGTGAGCACCGGCAGCGCGCGGTCGTACAGCTTCACCGCCTGCACCACAGCGCGGGCCTGCACGTCATCGACGACGCACCGGTTGTAGAGGGCACCGTGCGGTTTGACGTAGCGGACGGAGGTGCCGGCCACGCGCGCGAAGCCCTCGAGCGCACCGAGCTGGTAGAGCACGTCCGCCGTCAGGTCGGCGGGCGCCACGTCCATGTCGCGCCGGCCGAAACCGACAAGGTCGGGATAGGACACCTGCGCGCCCACCACGACCCCGCGCTCGGCGGCGGCGGCGACCGTCCGCTCGATCGTGCGGGGGTCGCCGGCGTGGAAGCCGCAGGCGACGTTGGCGCTGGTGACGACGTCGAGCAGGGCGAGGTCGTCGCCGAACGACCAGGCGCCGTAGCTCTCACCGACGTCGCTGTTGAGGTCCACGCGGGTGGCGGTCATGCAGACAGTGTGGCGGGTGCACGACCGCCGCAGGGTGAGGCAGCTGATCTTTCCCGTGTGAGAGCGGGTCGGCTCGGGAAAGCGCCGGTCGTGACCGCCCTCCACTACGGCTACCTGTTCGCCGGAGCCCTGTCGCTGCTCCTCGTGCTCTTCAGCGCCAGCATCCGCCGGCTCCCGTTCAGCGGCCCGTTGCTGGCGCTGCTGCTGGGGGTGCTGGCCGGTCCACAGGTCCTCGACCTCGTCACCGTGCCGGAGACGCACCGCGACCTGCTGCTGCTCGAGGCGTCGCGGCTGATGCTGGCGGTGTCGCTGATCGGGGTGGCGCTGCGCTTCCCGGTGAGCGCGCTGCGGCCGGTGCTGCGACCGGTCCTGCTGCTCGTCGCAGTGGTCATGCCGCTGGCGGCGTTGGCCACCGCGGGGCTCGGGGTGGCGCTACTCGGCCTGCCCCTCTCGCTCGGCCTGGTGCTCGGCGCGTGCCTGTGCCCGACCGATCCCGTGCTCGCCTCCGACGTCGTCACCGGCGCGCCGGCCGAGCAGGACCTGCCGGCGCAGACCCGCCAGGTGCTCACGGAGGAGTCCGGGGCGAACGACGGGCTCGCGCTGCCGCTCGTGTTGCTGGCGCTGGCACCCGTACTCGGCAAGGCCGTCGGCGGTGCGGCGTCGGACGCGGTCTACCAGGTGGTGGTGGCGGCGGCGATCGGCGCGGCCGTCGGCGCCGCCGCCGCCACCGCGCTGCGCAGGGTCGAGGGTCGGCGCGAGGTCGAGCGGCCGTCGGAGCTGGTCCTGACACTGGTGCTGGCGGTGGCCGTGCTCGGGATCTGCCGGGTGCTCGGGACCGACGGCGTGCTCGGCGTCTTTGTCGCCGGGCTCGCCTACAACGCCATGATCGGCGACGAGGACCGCGAGGCGCAGGACGCCCTCGACGAGGTCGCGAACCGCTACCTCGTGATCCCGTTCTTCCTGCTCGTCGGCGTGGTCCTGCCGTGGTCGGCGTGGGCCGACCTCGGGGCCGGGGCGCTGCTGTTCCCGCTCGCGGTGCTGCTGCTGCGCCGCCCACCCCTGGTGGTCGGACTGGGCCGGCTGCTCGGGCTGCGCCTGCGCGACGCCGTCTTCACCGGCTGGTTCGGGCCGATCGGGGTCAGCGCGGTGTTCTACCTCGCGCACAGCGCGCACGAGGGCGCCACCGACCCGCGGCTGTTCGCGGCCGGCACCCTCGCCGTCGTCGCCAGCACTCTCGCGCACGGGGTGACGACGGTGCGGGCGCGCAAGCTCTACGCGCGCCGCTGACGGTCAGCCGGTCGCCGCAGCCGCCGCCCGGCCCGCGACCCGGCCGCTGAACAGGCAGCCGCCGAGGAACGTGCCCTCCAACGAGCGGTAGCCGTGCATGCCGCCGCCACCGAAACCGGCCGCCTCCCCCGCGGCGTAGAGACCCTCGAACACCTCACCGCCGGCCCGCAGCACCCGCGCCGACAGGTCGGTCTCGAGGCCGCCGAGCGACTTGCGGGTGAGCACGTGCAGCTTGACCGCGATCAGCGGGCCGGCCGCCGGGTCGAGCAGCCGGTGCGGGGTCGCGACCCGGATCAGCCTGTCACCGCGGTACTTCCGTGCGCCGCGCAGCGCCACCACCTGCAGGTCCTTGCTGAAGTCGTTCGCCATCTCGCGGTCCCGCGCGACCACCTCCGCCTCGACCGTGTCGTGGGACAGGGGTGCCTCGGGGCTGATCGCGTTCATCCCGTCGACCAGCTCACGCAGGCTCCTGCGTACGACGAAGTCCACGCCCTTGTCCATGAAGGCCTGCACCGGCCCGGGAGCCCCGGCCCGCGCCCGGGACAGCACCTGCCGGACGGATTTGCCGGTCAGGTCGGGGTTCTGCTCCGATCCCGACAGCGCGAACTCCTTCTCGATGATCTTCTGGGTGAGGACGAACCACGAGTGGTCGTGCCCGGTCGTGCGCAGGTGCGCCAGGGTGCCGAGAGTGTCGAAGCCGGGGAAGAGCGGGACCGGTAGACGCCTGCCCGTCGCGTCGAGCCACAGCGAGCTCGGCCCGGGCAGGATCCGGATCGCGTGCCGCGGCCAGATCGGGTCGTGGTTCTCGATGCCCTCGACGTAGTGCCACATCCGGTCGGGGTTGATGCCGTGCGCCCCGGCGTCCTGGGCGATCTGGATCATCCGGCCGTCGACGTGCGCGGGGACCCCGGACAGCATCCGCTGCGGCGGGGCGCCCAGCCGCGACGGCCAGTTCGCCCGTACCAGCTCATGGTTGCCGCCGATGCCGCCGCTGGTCACCACGACCGCCTGCGCCGACAGGTCGAAGTCGCCGACGACCTCGCGGGAGGTGGCCTGCCCGCGCGCCGCGTCCGACGGTTCCAGCAGTGCGCCGCGGACACCGGTCACCGCGCCGCCGGACATTCCCAGCGCGTCGACGCGGTGCCGGAAGCGCAGCTCGACCTGCCCGCGCTCGACCGCCTGCCGCACCCGGCGCTCGAACGGCGCGACCACCCCGGGGCCGGTCCCCCACGTGACGTGGAAGCGCGGGACGGAGTTGCCGTGCCCGATCGCGCCGTAGCCGCCGCGCTCGGCCCAGCCGACCACCGGGAACCAGCGCACGCCCTGCGCGTGCAGCCAGGCGCGCTTCTCACCGGCCGCGAAGTCGACGTAGGCCTGCGCCCACTGCCGCGGCCAGTGGTCCTCGTCGCGGTCGAAGCCCGCGGTGCCCAGCCAGTCCTGCAGCGCCAGCTCGCGGCTGTCCTTGATGCCCATCCGGCGCTGCTCCGGCGAGTCGACCAGGAACAGCCCGCCGAAGCTCCAGTGCGCCTGGCCACCGAGATTGACTGCAGGCTCCTGGTCGAGCAGCAGCACCCGGCGGCCGGCGTCGGCGAGCTCGGCAGTGGCGACCAGCCCGGCCAGCCCGGCTCCGATGACGATCACGTCCGCATCCATCCCGGCAGCCTGTCAGAGCCTGCCCCGCACGGCACCGGCGACGGCCGAGATCGGACCTGTGCACACAGCGCCTGCCCGCACCCGGCCGGATACGGTGCCGCGATGATCCCTGCGGCACTGTCCTGCGACGGTTTGGTCAAGACCTTCGGCGACGTACGCGCGCTAGACGGCGTGACGGTCGACGTGACGGCGCCCGCCACCGGCCTGCTCGGCGCGAACGGCGCCGGCAAGTCCACGCTGATGAAGGTGGCGCTCGGGCTGCTGGTCCCCGATGCCGGGCAGGTGCAGGTGCTCGGGCTGACCGACCGCCGGCAGATCCGTGCGCGGGTGGGCTACCTGCCCGAGCACGCCTGCCTCCCGACCGACATGTCGGCGCAGGACCTGTGCATCCACCTGGCGCGGCTGCGCGGGCTGCCGCGGCGGGATGCGCTGCGGCGGGCGTCTGAGGTGTTGTTCGCGGTCGGGCTCGCGGAGGAGCGACACCGGCTGGTGGACACCTACTCGCTCGGTATGCGGCAGCGCGCCAAGCTGGCCCAGGCGCTGGTGCACGGCCCCGATTTGGTCGTGCTCGACGAGCCGACCTCCGGGCTCGACCCGGCCGGGCGCAGCGAGATGCTTTCGATCCTGCGGCACCTGTCGCGCGATCTCGGGATCCAGGTGCTGCTGTCCTCCCACGTGCTGGAGGACATCGCTGGTGACGCTCAGCCCGCTGCTGGTGCTGCTCGCCGGCTCCATCCTCACCGCGGAGGCACCGATGCAGGCGCTGCGCTCGGAGGGCAGCGACCTCCCGGCCGTGGTCGGCGCGGGCCTGCTCATGGCCGGCTACTTCGCCGCGCTCGGGTTGCTGGCCGGTGCGCTGACCGCCAAACGGGTCTTCGCCGTCGGCGGCCTGCTGGCGGTGCTGCTGGTGAGCCCGGTGGTCAGCCATCTGGTGGCGGCGCTCAGTGAACGGCCGGCGGTGCTCGCCGCCGACCTCGCGCAGACACCACTGCGGGCCGCCGCCGAGCTGCTGCCCGGACCGGGCCTCGAGGAGCCGTACGGGCAGCCGCCGGACGCGTTGGTCTGGTCGGTCGTCGGCGGCGTGCTAATGCTGTCCGGGGGCGTGCTGGCCGGCCGCTACACCGGACGAGACGCGGCGTGACCGCGGCGCTGCAGGTCTCGGCGGTGTCCAAGTGGTTCGGCGACACGGTCGCGCTGTCGGACGTGTCGTTCAGCTCGCAGCCGGGCGTGACCGGACTGCTCGGCCACAACGGCGCCGGCAAGTCCACCCTGTTCGACCTGCTCGCCGGCTTCACCGCGCCCAGCCAGGGCACGGTGCGCATCCTCGGCCAGGACCCGCGGCGCGAGCCGTCCGTGCACGCGCGGCTCGGACTGGTACCGGACAACGACGGGCTGTGGCCGTTCCTCACCGCCCGACAGACGGTGGAGTTCCTGGCCCGGCACCGCGGCCTGATCGACCCCGTACGGGCCGCGGCCATGGCCCTGTCGGTGGTGGGGCTCGAGGGCGCGGCCGACCGCCGGGTCGCCGGCTTCTCCAAGGGGATGCGCCAGCGGGTCCGCCTCGCGCAGGCGCTCGCGCACGACCCGGAGGTGCTGCTGCTCGACGAGCCGCTCAACGGGCTCGACCCGGCGCAGCGCCGCGCGGATGTCGAGCTGATCCGCCGACTCGGCCGCGAGGGACGCACCGTGCTGGTGTCCTCGCACATCCTGGCGGAGGTGGAGCGGATGGCCGACCGGGTGCTGGTCATGGTCAACGGTCGGCTGGTGGCCGAGGGCACACCGGCGGGGGTCCAGGAGCTGCTGGCGCAGTCCGCCCGCACGGTACGGGTCGAGACCGACGACCCGCGCGGGCTGGCCGGCCTGCTGCTGGGCGAGGACAGCGTGGACGCGGTGTCGCTGCTGCCCGACGCGCTCGTCGTGCACACCACCGACGGCGCCGAGCTCGCCGTCCGGCTGCCGCAGCTGGCCAGGCAGGCGGACGTGCTGCTGCGCCGCATCGTCCCGGTCGGTGAGGATCTCGAGAGCGTCTTCACCCGGCTGACCGCCTCCGCCCGGGGAGCCGGCCGATGAGCCTGCTGGCGCTGAGCCTGCGCTCGGTGGTGCGCGGCCGGCGCGTCGCCTTCGTCGTCGCCCTGCCGCTGCTCGTCGGCCTGGTCGCCGTTCTACTCACCGTGACCGCCGGCGACGCCGACCGCACCGGTGCCTACGGCACCCTCAGCGGCCATCTGCTGGTCCTCGTTCTCGGACTGGTCGGCCTCGTGCTCGGTGTCAACGCCTTCGGCGACGAACGCGACGAGGGCACGCTGGGCCTGCTGCTCGCCACGACGCTGTCCCACCGCCGCATCGTGCTGACGAAGTATGCGGCGGCCGCCGCCGTCAGCTGGCTCGCCTGCCTGCCCGCCACCCTCGGCTGCCTGCTGCTGGCGACCAGGACCGAGCTGCCGGTCGGCACCGCCGCCTGGAGCCTGCTGCTGGGCAGCGCGCTGGCCGCGGTGTCCTACGCCGGGGTCTTCGTGCTGCTGTCGCTGCTGCTGCGGCGGGCGGTGCTCGTCGGGCTGGCCTACCTCGTGCTGTGGGAGGGGCTGCTGGCCGGGGCGACGACCGCCTTTCGCAACCTGTCCCTCGGCGCGTACGCCGGCCGTGTCCTGGGCGCGCCGTTCGACACTGCGCCCTTCGCCGTCGCCGACGTCTCGGTGCGGACGGCGGTCGCGGTGCTGCTGGTCGTCGCGGTGGTGGCCGTGGCGGCGGCGGGCTGGCGGCTGCCGCGCGCGCACCTGTGAACCTCGTACGCCGTCCGCCTGGGAGTCGCCGAGGTTGATCAGTGCGCGCAGCTGCAGGCCGGCAGCCCCTGCACCCCCGCCGGGAGCCCGGCGAAGCCCATCCCGTCGTAGGTCACCGGCCGGCCGGGTGTCACCTCGCGGCGGGCTGGCATCGGCGCCCGGCCGTCGGCGTACACGCATGATGTGAGGGCCGTCAGCGCGTAGCGCTCCTGCAGGAGCAGCTCGGCCCGCAGCCAGCCGCCGTTCGGCAGCACCACCGGGATCTCGACCCGCTGGTCCGGCAGCAGGATGCGCGACTCGTGCACGACCTCGCCACCGGACACCAGGCGCAGCACCTGCCCGACCGCGTTCGACGCCGTGACCACTGCGAGCAACTGCCCGTCGCCGTGCACCGACCCGCCGATCATCGCCGCCCGGCCGCTCCAGTCCTCGACGACGTCGAGCAGCAGCCGGGGGCCGCCGAGAGCGGGGGGCTGCCACGAGATGGTCGTGCGACCCGCCTGGACGCCGGCGATGATCCCGGCCGGTGACCGGTCCGGGGCGTAGACCCAGGTGGTCGGCTGACCGACCCCGGCCATCGGGTCGAGCAGCTTCCAGTGGTTGTCGCTGCCACCGACTGCGGCCCCGCGGCCGGCCGGCGCGAAGGTCGACTCCCACCAGTGCACCGACAGCGAGTTGTCGGCGTCGTAGGGCGGGACCGTGTCGTGCCGGGTCAGCCACATGCTGTTCCAGACCTCGACCGCGTCGAAGCGCAGCGAGTCGGCGACCGAGGCGTCCCACGCCAGCGCGTCGCCGGCGTCCTCGTTGCCGTAGAAGGGGTGGTTCACCACGGCCATCCCGCCGCGGGCGTGCACCTCGTCCAGCCAGGCGGCCAGACCGGCGTCGGCCGGGATGACGTCGGGCAGCAGGTCCCGTGAGTGCAGGAACACGCCGCAGTGGTCCGAGCCCGGGTGCGAGTGCTCGTAGCCCGGCAGCAGCGTCAGCCGGCTGGAGACGTAGCCGGGGTCCCGCAGGGACTCCACCCGGTTGTGGTCGGTGATCGCCAGGAAGTCCAGGCCGCGCAGCTCAGCCAGCGCGATCTGCTCGGCCGGTGTGTGGCCGTGCGTGTAGAACTCCTCGGGGCCGGTGTTGTCGTCGCCGGGGCCACCCCACACGTCGTGGCTGTAGGTGGAGTGGCAGTGGAAGTCCCCGGCGATCCACTCCCCGACCGGCCGCTCGCCGCCCGGGCCGGCGAGCGCGACCCGCGGCAGGCCGACTGCGCTCAGCGCGCCGACTCCCGCGGCCAGCCGTAGGAAGCGCCGACGGTCCAGGCTCACGACGCTCAGCCCACCGTCAGCGTCGACGTCCCGGCCGGCAGCGACACCGTCAGCACGCCGTCGATGAGCACCGCGCCGGTCGCCCCGCTCACTGTCGGCAGCGACGTCCACTCGCCGATCAGCGACAGGGTCAGCGGCGCGTCGGTGGTGACAGTGCCGGTCACCGGCTCGACGGTCGAGATGGACATGCGGGCCAGGTCGAAGCCGACGGCGCTCGCTCCGGTCAGGGTCGCGGTGAAGCCGTTGACCGCATCGGGCGCTGCACCCAGCGGATCGGCCTGCCAGCGCAGGCCCTGCATCGCGTAGGGCCCGAGCTGCCCGAGCGCCGCGGGTCCGCCGGCCTCCGGCACCGTCAGCGCCGGAGCCGCCGGCTTGGCGAGCGAGACCGCGTCGACCTTCGCGACCCCGCGCTCGGCGTCGACCGGCTGCAGACCGCTCATCCAGTAGGCCGAGTCGAAGTCGAAGGACAGCCCTGCGTACGGCCGCCCCTGGTCCGGGCCGGTCTCGACGGTGCGCTCGAACGGCATCGACCGCAGGTAGGTCACCCGCGCCGGGTTCTCGTCGCGGATGAACTGCGAGGCGTAGCGCGCGCCCTCGGCCCACTCGTCGTGGATCGGGTGGCTGTAGTGCTCGTAGGTCGGGAACAGGTAGTAGCGGTACTGATAGCCCAGCGTCGCGAGCTTCTCCGCCTGCCGGGTGACACCGGAGACCGGCACCAGCTCGTCGAGCGCACCGTGGCTGATCGCGATCGGGACGTTGCGCAGGTTCTCCAGCAGCGGGGTCGTCCACTGGTTCTTGGCGTTGCCGCCGTTGGTGCCCTGCCAGCAGTTGTCGTTGAACTCGCAGCCGGCCCACAGGCCCTGCGTCGGGACGCCGGCGTAGGGCAGCGCCGCGGCGAACCGGTCCGGATAGAGGATCGACAGCAGGTACGACGCCCAGCCGCCCATCGAGTGGCCGGTCACGTAGACCCGATCCTCGTCCACGGCGAAGGTCGACAGCGCGTCGTCCCACACCTCGCGGAAGTCGACCTGCGCCTTGCCGAGGTACCAGGACGCGGTGCCGCGGCCGCGCGGGGCGATGACCAGACCGTCGACGTCCTCGCCGAAGTCGCGCATCGTGCGCGGCGAGACGACGGCCGCGTCATGGGTGTCGCCGCCGCGCCAGTGCATCCAGTAGGTCGCGCGGGTCGGCGTCGCTCCGTCGTAGGAGTTCGGGACGTAGACGCCGTACGGCTGCCAGATCCCGTCGCGATCGCCCTCGTTGCTGATCGACTCGGAGGACTCGAACTGCCGCTCGTGGTAGCCCGGGCCCGGTCGCAACGACTCGGTCCGACCGTCGACCAGGCCGGGCAGGTCCACGTCGACGAAGAACGGGTCGATCGTGGCGTCGGCCAGCGCGAAGGCCTGCCGCTTGTCGAACCGGATGCGCACCGGCTCGTCGGGGCGGAAGGCGACGTTGGCCACGTTCACGACGTCTGTCGTGTCGCTCTTCAGGTCGACAAGACCTTCCCCGCCGTCGGAGACGCCGGCGGCCAGCGCGAGCTGCAGCTTTGGCTGGTGCACCTTGGCCTTGCCGCGAGCCTGCGGCGGCAGCTGCTTCGCAGGCGTCGCGACCAGCTCGCGCGCAATGCCCGCCTCGAGCACGTTGCCGGTGTCGTCGGCCCCGACCGGGAACGTCGTCCGGGTGTCGGTCGCGAGATCGACCGCCACGCCACCGGTCCGGGCGATGAGCAGCGCGACGTCGGCACGGTCGGTGCGCAGCCCGCTGCCGAACGGCACGTCGTAGGTCGGGCTGCCCTCGACGGTGTCGGCCAGCACCACGACGCCGGCGGACCGCGTGGCCGTCATCGTGGTGGTGCGTACGAGCAGGTGCACCGTCGTGTCGTCAGCGGCGACGCGCACCTCGCGCAGGTCGGCTGCGGCGACGTGGCCGCCGCCATCGGTGTCCTGGGCGTCGCCGTAGACGGTCTCGCCGGCCAGACCCACCTCGTCGGTCGGTGCGCCGACCTGGCCGCCGATGTCGTACTGGTAGGTGGGCTCGAGCCGGTAGAAGCCCGGGTGCGCCTCCTCCAGCGCGTCGTTGCGGGCGACCCGCTCGGTGTCGTCGCCGTCGTCGGCGCCGAACGCGTCGAACAGGTAGTCGGCGTGCACCAGCTCACCGGCGCTGTAGGCCGACAGGCCGCTGAAGCCGGCAGCCTCGCCGACCCAGTCGTCGGTCTGCCCGTCCACGGTCTTCGCCATGGGCGTGACCGCCGGCAGCGGCGAGGTCACGGCGGTGCCCCGCTGCTGCTGGGCGTGCAGGACCGGCGGCTCGACGTCGGCGATCGCGACGGCCCCCGTGCCCGCCAGCAGACCCGTCGCGAGCAGCAGCGACAGGCGCCTCACGCGAGGTCCCGGCACGGCTGGTTGCGCAGCCGGCGGATGTCACCGCAGGCCGGCACGCCCGCCGGGACCGGCTGGGCCGGCAGCAGCGGCAGCACGAGCGAGGACGGCGTCGCGCCGCCGGTGTGCACGGTGTTCTGCGCGATCGTCGGCAGCGCGGTGAAGCCCCACAGGTCGGGGTGCACGTGCGGCGCCGCGACCGTGACCCGGATCTGCGATCCGGCGCGGAAGACGTGGCCGAAGGGGAAGATCTCCACCCGCATCGGGGTGGCGACGCCTGGCACCAGCGGCCGGACATCTGTCACCTCGTGCGTCTGGAACGGCCGGGTCGGGGTGGACAGCTCCTCGTTCAGCGCCGCGTGGCCGGCCCGCAGCCAGCCCTGCTGGACGAAGACCTCCTTGCCGTCCGGGCGGAGCTCGGACAGCGTGACCTCCAGGTCGGTGTCGGGGGCGGTGGACGACAGGAACACGTCCAGGCTGGCGGAGCCGAGGATGACCTTGTCCTCCGACAGCGGTGCGGTGGTGAACGAGGCGGAGGTGCCGGCCGGCGGCCGGTCGTCCCAGCTCGCCGCGGGCTCACCGGCGACGTCGTAGCCGCCACGCTCCTGCGAGCCGACCTCAGGGGCGTAGAGGTAGCTGACGCTGCCGGCCTCGGCGGGCGCGGTGGGCGTGAGGGCGCCGTCGGCCGTGGCGTACAGCCGGTCGGCGGTCAGGCCGGTGGGCGGCCAGGTGTCGTAGGTGTCGGTCCAGCGCGCGTTGCGCTTCGCGTCGACCTCCCAGTTGACGACGACGTCGTCCTCGGCCTCGAAGCGGGCGAGGGCCTCCTGGAAGGTCTCCGGTCGCGTCGTGGTCTCGGTGGTCTCCACCGTCTTGACCGGGTGCGGCATGCCGTTCGGCAGCAGCTGGGGCTTCGTGGTCGTGCTGGTCTCGGTGATCTCGCGCTCGTCGCCGGCCGGCACGACGCCGCGCAGGTAGTAGTCGAGGAACCGGTAGATGTGCGGGAGGACGTCGGGCCCGTAGTACTCGCCGTGATCGCCGTTGGTGCCGAGGAACTTCCACGGCGTGGTGGCCGGCAGCCGCTCGAGCAGGTGCGTGGCGCGGGACCCGACCTGCTCGTCCTGCCACGCCTCGATCAGGAACGTCGGGGTCTCGATCTCGTGGGCGAACCAGAACGGCGAGCGCTCCTGAAAGAACTCGTTGTCGAAGTTGTTCTGCGGCTGCAGCGCCTGCACGAACGGGTTGAACGGCCCGTTGGCCGCGTGCTGCGCCTGATTGATCAGGCACTGCTCGTCCACCGTGCCGCCGGCGTACGCCTCCGGGCCGGCCGCGTACCCCTCGTAGACGCGCTGGGCCGACCAGCCACCGGCGAAGGTGACGTTCTGGATCCCGCCCGGGTACGGGACGTCGCGGTAGAGGTCGGCGAAGACGTGACCGGGGACGATCGCGGCGAGATGGTCCTCCAGGACCTGGTCGATCCACGCCTGGGTGCGCGTCTCGCCCGGCTCCGGGACCGGCACCAGCGGCGTCACGCGGTCCACCGGCTGAGCGCCGGCGACGAACAGCTGCGTGATGCCGGGGTAGCTCTTGCCGACCATGGCGAACGTGCCGTTCGACCAGTCCTGCTCGGCCAGCCAGTCGATCGCCTCGACGCCATCCAGGGCCTGGCGGGGCTCGAAGTAGTCGAAGTAGCCGCTGCTGCACGCGCTACCGCGGATGTTGAGCCCGACCACGGCGTAGCCCTGGTCGATGAAGCGGTCATCGAGGCCGTCGTAGACGTTGATCGCCGGGACGTAGCCGGAGTAGTCGATGACGGTCGGGTAGCCGCCCGCGGGCATCGGGCCCGCCGGGAGCATCACCTTGTAGTGCAGCAGCGCCTCGTCCGTGGTGCCGACGGCGACCGGGATGTAGCCCTGCTCGTGGGTGGGCGGATCAGCCTGGGCCGTGCCGAGGAAGGGCACCAGACCGACGAGCAGGGCAAGGGTGGCGAGGACCGCGCGACGTCTCATGCCGGCGGACTTCGGCACGTACGCACGCCACCCCTGCAGGTCCGGCTCCGAAGCTTGGCGGTCCGTGCTGTGAGCCGTCACAACACCGCTGCGCGACCGCGTCCCCTTCGCACGCCTGTCTCGGCCGCACGTCCTTGATCCACGCGAGGTTCGAGGTGGCTCCGCAGCTCGGATCCACCTGCAACCTCACGTGGATCATCAAGTGGCCAGCCGGCGGTCAGCCGGTAGCCAGCCGGCGGTCAGCGGGCCGCGAGCCGGCGCACCGCGAGGGCTCCGGCGAGCAGCTGCAGCCCGAGGGTCGTGCCCGGCTCCAGGCCGGTCAGCTCGACGATCCGCTTGAGCCGGTAGTCGAGCGTGTTCGGGTGCACGTGCAGCGCCGCGGCCGCACGCCGCCGGTCGAGGTCCTGGTCGAGGTACACCTCGAGCGTCGTCATCAGGTCCGGGAAGCGCTCGAGGGGGTCGACCAGCCCCGCCAGCTGCGGCTGCGCCGGGCTGGGGCGACTCAGCTGGTAGTCCAGCAGCACGTCACGCAGCTCATACAGCCCGGGCTCGGTACCGGCCAGGCGCAGCACGTCGCTGGACAGCGTCCCCGCCGCGGCCAGGTCGCCGGTCGCGGCGGCCTCGGCGGCGGCGACCCGCACCCGGGTGCCGGCCGCCACCTGCAGCCGGCGGACCAGCTCCGGCAACTGATCGCGCCACCGCGGCAGGTTCGGCAGCAGCACCAGGCCGCCGGCGGCGTCCAACCGGCCGAGCACGCGCTCGCCCGCCTGCTCGTCGAGCTCGGCCTGCACCCGCCGCACCTTGCGCCGTGCCGCCACGGCGCCGGCCGTCTTCTCGTCCGGGTGCACGCCCAGGTCGAGCGCGAGCACGACCCAGCTGCCGGCGAGCCGGCGCCCGACCCGCTCGGCCAGCACCTCCGCGGGCTCACCGGCCAGCAGCGCCGCGACGAGCGCCCGCAGCGCGTCGCCCTCCTCGCCGATGATCGCCTGCTGCTCCTGCAGGTACGAGGTGGCGACCACGGCCGTCACCGCCTGGATGTAGCGCTGCACCCGGTCGGCTGCCGCCAGCAATTCCGGCGTCTCCTCCGGGCGGGCCTGCGCGACCAGCTCGTCCCAGCCGATGCGGCCGCCGACGTGATAGGCCGTCAGGACCGAGGCGAGCGGCACCCGCTCCTGCGCACGGCGAGCCGCCGAGGCACGCGGCTCGCCGAGCTCGTCGTCGGTCGGCGGCCGGTCCTCGATGAGGGTGGCGAAGAAGATCCGCAGGTTGTCCTCGCAGATCGCGAGCACCTCACCCTCGAGCTGCTCGCGCGGCAGGAGCGCGTAGAGCGGGATCTCTTCCAGAAAGGTGGCGATCATCCGGCGGGCGAGCAGGGGCAGCCGCTGCTGCACCCGCTCGTACAACCCCTTCGGCACGGGATGCACTCTGCCCTACGCGGCCCGCGGGCTCGTGAGCCGTCACAACGAAGGTGCTGAGATTCCGGGTCCCCGCCGGCACCACGCCGGCGTGGTCCGGACCGGCCGGCCGGAGCACCGGGCCGGCAGCATCTACGCCGCGACCGGCGCAGGAGACCGCGCAGGTGCTGGTGCTGCGCGGCCAGTCGTGACACGTCACAACCGGGCGGCCGCCACTTCGTAGGACGTCCGACGGGAGGTCACGCGCACGACGTCGAAGTCCTCAGCATGCGCCTGCGCCGTCTGCCCGCCGTCCTGTCCGCCGTCGCCCTCGTCGCCGGGGCCGTACCGGCCGTCGCCGCGATCAAGGGCCCGCCTGCGCTCGAACCCATCATCCGCGCCGGATACGGCGTCGCGGACGCCACCTGGAACGTCGGTGCCGCGGCCGGGCAGTACTCCGCGGAGAACAGCTCGCTGGCCGAGAACCTCGCCGGCGGCGGTGAGGTCGACCCGCACGCCCACTCCCGCATCAAGGAGAAGAGCTACGGCACGCACTCGCGGCTGTCCGTACGGGCGATCGTCGTCGAGGCGCTGGACGGCCGCCGGGTGGCCCTGCTCAAGAGCGACAACTACCTGGCCCAGGACCTGCTGCTGCGCCGGGCCGGTCAGCTGCTCGCCGAGTCCGGCAGCGGCGTCGGCTACGACGACATCCTGCACATGGCCACGCACAACCACTCGTCGCCGTACTACACGACGACCTCGCCGGGCGTGTTCATCTTCCAGGACGTCGTCGACCAGCGCATGTTCGAGTACCAGGCGCGGGCCATCCGCGACGCGGTCGTCGCGGCCGAGGCCGACCTGCAGCCCGCCCGGATGGCCGCCACGACGGTGCCGTTCAGCGCGATGAAGGCCAACGTCGTCGGGCCGGCCACCGCCGACGACGGCTCCCCCGCCGGCTATCCGCGCGAGTTCGGCGACCTCGGCCTCGTCGTGATGCGCTTCGACGCGCTGGTGCCCGCCGGCGAGAGCGGCCGGTTGCGCCCCGGCGCCCCGATCGCGGTGTGGATGAACTTCGGCGAGCACCCCGAGAGCCTGGACGGCTACGGCCTGACCACCTCGGACTTCCTCGGCCCGCTGGAGCGATTCGTCGAGCGCGAGGTCGGCGCGCCGCTGGTGTTCAGCCAGGGGGACGTCGGCTCGGCCGAGGGGCCGTACGAGCGGCCGGACACGTTCGAGGAGCTGCCGGACGGGACGCTGCGCGCCTTCGCGCACGCCGACTACGCGCAGATGGAGCGCGGCGCCAAGCTGATGGCCGACGCCGTCGTCGAGGGCTTCGAACTGGCGGACAGCGATGCCGCGCAGGTGCCGTGGTCGAGCAGCTTCGAGGTGCAGGCGCTCACCGCCTGGGTCCCCGGGCCGCTGTCACACCCGTACCCGTCCGTCGGGAACTGCCGGACGGAGCCGACGGTCGAGGGCAATCCCGGCGTCGGCGTCGCGCCGGACTGCGAGCGAGCCGGCAGCCCGACGTCGGAGAACCCGGTCGTCAACAACCTCGAGCTGCACGGCGTCCCCGTGCCGGACAGCTACGGCGCCCCGGGCTACCCCGCTGTCGAGGAGAACACCCGCATGAAGCTGCAGGTGTTCCGCTTCGGCGAGGTGCTGCTCGCGTCCTGCGCCTGCGAGGCGCAGGTCGACCTGATCCTCAACCTGGAGAGCCGCGCCAACGACGTCGAGGGCGACATCTTCGACGGCTACGACTGGTGCCCCGACGACGGCCGGACGACCTGCGGCGGCAAGCCGATGGACGACCCAGCGGTCGTACGGATGAAGGCCCAGGTGCACAACGACGCCGCGGGTTGGGACGCGCCGGAGAACCTCGACCGGGCGACGAGCGAGCCGGCCGATCCCGCGCAGATCCTGGGCAACTTCACGAAGCAGGAGCTGCCGGCTGAGCGCGGCTTCGCGCTGCCGGTCGGCATCGGCCACGCCGGCGACTACAACGGCTACACCGTCTCCTATCGCGAGTACCAGAGCCGCGACCACTACCGCAAGGCGCTGACCGCGTACGGACCGCACACCGCGGATTACATGGCGACCCGGCTGGTCCGGATGGCCAGCTCCCTCAAGGGCGGTCCGGAGCTGGCGCCCGAGCTGCACGACGCGACCGCGCAGGCCGACGAGGCTCGGCAGGAGTCGCTGGCCAGGGCGATCGGCAAGATCTCCGGCCCTGCCTACGACGCCTGGCGCGCCTCGCTCCCGGCAGACGTCGGGCCGGTCGAGCCGGTGCAGCAACCGAAGGACATCTCCCGCTTCGACGCGGCGACGTTCACCTGGCGCGGCGGCAGCAACGCTGTCGACAACCCGGTCGTGCGCGTGGAGCGGCAGGTCGGCGGCCAGTGGGAGGCCTTCGCGGACATGACCGGCGAAGTGCAGACCCAGGTCGCCTTCCCACGAGGGGTACAGGGCATTGCCGACGCCCACACCGGGCAACAGGAGTGGCTGTGGACCGCAGGCTTCGAGGCGTACGACGCGTTCCCGGCCCGGCTCGGGTCGACGCCGACGGGGAGCTACCGGTTCGTCGTCGACGGCCTCTCCCGTACGACCGGAGCGGATGCGCCGTACTCGCTCAGCTCGGAGCCGTTCCGGGTGACGCCGTGGACGGGTGTACAGGTGACGGACGGGCAGGTGGACGCCGCGGGTGACGTCTCGTTCGTGGTGCCGGACAGCCGCTATCCACGAAGCTACGGGTCGGTCTTCCGGACGATCCGCGACGACGGTGACAACGGCGGCAGGAGCGCGTTCTGCCGGACCTGCTCGTTCCGGCCGTGGGCGGCCACCGGCTCACCCGTGTCCGCGCTCGTGTCCGTCACACGCGCCGACGGCACCGTCGAGCAGGTGCGGGCCGAGCTTGTCGCCGGCCGCTGGTTCGCCCGGACCGCGCTCACCGACGGAGACTCCGCCTCGGTGGCCGCGGGTGCCGTCCGGGACGAGTACGGCGAGACGAACGCGCGCGAGTTGAGGCTGCAGTAGTGGCCTGCCACAACCCGGCCGCACCGACGTCGGACCCCGCCCAGCAGGGCGGCCCGCGGCGGCGGCGAACACCACGACAGCAACCCACCGAGCCTGGAGCCCGTATGCGCACCGTCGTCCGTTCCACCCTGCTCGCCGGTCTCACCGGCACGCTCATGGTCTCCGCGGCCTGGGCCGGCATCGGCATCGTCCCGGTCCCGGTCCCGTCGCTGCCGACGGCCGGCGCGGTGTCGCAGTCGGATCCCGTCGGGGAGGAATCCGGCGGGGAGGAATCCGACGCGGTCGCGGCGGCGAGCGCCGGTGTCGATCTTGCGGCGCTGGGGGCGGGCCAGCTGCTCGTCGGTGCGGCCAAGACCTCGATGCTCCCGCAGCCGGAACTCATGCAGGGCAAGGGCTTCCCGGACGCGCGCTGGGAGACCGACCCGGCCGCGTGCAAGACCACCCAGCCGGCGTGGTTCCAGGACCTGCCGACCGCTGCTGTCAATGCCCTCGACGGCATCGCCAATCCCGGCTCGGTGTGGCCGGAGAACCCGGACTGCATCTACCAGGGGGGCTTCAGCCTCGGCCCGGTGAACCCGGTACGGGCCTTCGACGAGGAGTACGGGCTCTGGGTACGCAGCATGGCCTTCAGCGATGGGACGCAGACCCTCGTCACCACCGTCCTCGACGGTGAGGGCTGGCTGTGGGACTACGAGAGGAAGTGCACCGACTGCGGCGCGAAGCAGATCAACGCGGCCTTGGCCGCGGACCCGGAGCTGAAGCAGCGCGGCGTCACCGCCGCCTCACACATCCTGCACGCCACCCACTCGCACGCCGCCCCGGACTTCATCGGCGGCTGGGGCTTCGTCCCGAACTGGTACATGGCCCAGGTCACCGAAGCCATCAAGGCCACAGCCAAGCAGGCCGTCATCACGATGGAGCCCGCCACGCTCGAGGCGGGCGAGCAGGAGGCGCGCGCCTTCAACTCCGAGCGGCGGGACACCTACCGGGCGGCAGAGGAGGCGCAGCTCAGCTGGCTGCGGGCGGTGGCCGTGTCGAGCCCGGCGACCGCGGACGACACGGCGGCCGGGGATGACACGACGACCGGGGGGCCGATCGCCGGGGGGCCGACCGCTGGGGGGCCGACCGCTGGGCCGGCCGCTGGGCCGGCCGCACCAGGTCGCAGCGACGGGGCGCCGCGCGGGAAGGACGAGCCCTCCCCGACTCCGTCCACCGAGCCGACGGAGCCGGCCACACCGCGGGTCATCGCCACCCTCGGCGCCTACGCCGCGCACCCCACCTCGTGGGGCACCAACGATGGCATCGCGCACCCCGACTGGCCCGGCCAGTTCGAGAAGCGGCTCGAGGAGCGCTTCGGCGGGATCGGCCTGCACTTCATGACCGGCCTGGGCAACCTGTCCAACGCCGGCGGCCGGACCATGGGCACCAACCTGGCAAACCTCGTCCCGCCTGTCGGCTCCGGTCGACAGGTGGACGACACGACGGTCAAGGTCACGCAGACGACGACCACCTCGGCGCTGACGAACGTCCCGCTGACGGCGCTGGGGACGCCGGGTCTGTTCGACCGCAAGTTCAGCACGACGCCGGCCGTCGTCAGCGTCGGGGAAAGTGCCGAGGCGCCGTGCCTGTCGGCGTCGCCGCAGTCGGTGGAGCTGCCAGTGAGCGCCGCCCGGATCGGCAACGACATCGTGCTGACCGCGGCGCCCGGCGAGGTGTTCGCCAACTACACGAACACCGTCAAGGAGAAGAACACCGGTAGGATTACCTTCCCACTGGCGCAGACCAACGACGCACTCGGCTACATGCCGCAATCGTTCGAGATCCACCCGGTGGGCCAGCAGGGGCTCGGCTTCTTCGCCGGCGGCTACTTCTTCGTCAACTACGAGGACAGCTACGCCATCGATCGCTGCACCGGTGACCTCCTGCTCGAGGAGACGCTGAAGCTGCTCAGCGCGGTCAAGCAGTAGCACCCGGCGCAAGATCGTTCGTCCCGCTCAGCCGGCAGTTGGCAGGAGCAGGTGCTGGCCCACCTGGAGCTGCGAACTCGACAGGTCGTTCAGCCGCCGGATCTGGGTCACGACCTCCCGCGGGTCGTGATCCGGCGCGATGCGCTGAGCGACCGACCACAGGGACTCACCCGGCTGGACCGTCGTCTGCTCGAACCGGTCGTCGACGCCACCCGCCACGACGTCCGAGGCCTGGCTGGCCTGCGAGCCGAGGGAGAAGGCGGCGAGCAACAGCCCGGCCAGCAGCAGGACGAGCAGCGCGCGGCCCCGGCGGGTGAGGCGGAGGCTGTGGGCGGAGGTGGTGGGCGTCATCAGGGCTCCCCGGGTATCGAGACTGAACAGGTGTTCGATTCGAACGTCTGAGCGGCACCATACCCAGGTGCTCCGACAAAAGACCAGACACGCTCGAACACGTGTTTGATTCGTGACCTCGGGAGGGTTAACGTCCCAACCGTCACCCGGGCGGCGAGGCCCACGAGCAGACGGAGATCCCATGGCGCGCAAGCAGGCAGCCGCGAACGACGGCGGCGTGGTCCGCGACCTTCCCGACGGCCCGCCGGACGAGGCGGGGCTGACCCCGAGGCAGCGCAAGGTGCTCGAGGTGATCCGCGACTCCGTCGAGCGCCGCGGCTATCCGCCCACCGTGCGGGAGATCGGTGAGGCGGTCGGCCTCGCGAGCACCAGCAGCGTGTCGCACCAGCTGGCCATGCTGCAGAAGAAGGGCTTCCTGCGCCGCGACCCGTCCCGTCCGCGCGCCGTCGACGTGCGGCTGCCCGGCGAGACGGCAGCCGCCAACCAGCTGCAGGACGAGGCCGCCGCGCGGGCCGCCCACCCGGTCCCCGCGTACGTCCCGGTCATCGGCCGGATCGCCGCCGGCGGCCCGGTCCTGGCCGAGCAGGCCGTCGAGGACGTCTTCCCGCTGCCTCGCGAGCTGGTCGGCACCGGCACGCTGTTCATGCTCAAGGTGATCGGTGACTCGATGGTCGACGCAGCGATCGCCGACGGCGACTGGGTGGTGGTCCGGCAGCAGCCCGATGCCGAGAACGGCGACATCGTCGCGGCGATGATCGAGGGCGAAGCCACCGTCAAGACCTACAAGAAGCGCGACGGCCACATCTGGCTGATGCCGCACAACGAGGCCTACTCCCCCATCCCTGGCGACGACGCCGTCATCCTGGGTCGGGTCGTCACGGTGCTGCGCAAGGTGTGACAGAGGTCGGAGGCCGTACGGCGTGGTGGCGCCGACGGCCGGCGGACCGGCTCGGCGCGGACCTGCTGACGGCCGACCAGCGGCGCGGTCGGCTCGTCCCGGATCAGTTCGGGCGCAGGCCGGCTACTCGCGGACCAGCTCGGCCCGGGCCTGCCGGACCTGCACCGGCACCGGCTCACCCGTAGTGGTCGCCACACCGGCGATCAGCCGCGAAGGTCCACCGTCGACCCGGTAGCTACCGGACCAGTCCCGAGCCGTAGTTGCGCATCTATCCCTGGGTTGGCGGGAGTGACTTCGCGTATGCGGCCGTCACCAGCGACGACACGACCCTCCGCCAGTGCGTAGCGCAGGTCAACGACGACTTCACCGTCCTCTACAGGCGGCGCCTCGGCAAAGACCACCTGAAAATCACCTCCCTCTACTCGTTCACCTGGAATTGGTTCCTGTTCGATTGCTTCGATCAGGTTGTTGCAGCCACCGCACGCCGAGTCGCTAATGCGCCGAACCGCAGAGGCGTCAGCGTTATCAAAAGCCTGGTTCAGCAGGTCGAAGAAGTACCGGGTGAACGCCGCAGCACCATGCGGTGTCTCGGCCAGCGCCTCAGGCGGCACCGACAGCGCGCTGGGCGTCGGCGACGACGTCGGCAGCACCGGCAGCGGACTGGGCGCAGGATCGCTGCTGCAGGCCACGACGGCGGTCGACATGACGAGCGCGGCAGCAGCGGCCCGGATCCTCACGACCGGGAGGGTAGCGGCGGATCGCCCGCCGCAAGGGCCGCTGTGGACAAGCAGCCACCAACAGCGCCGCATCGCCAGGCCGCGTCCGCACTTCCCGCGAGCTCCAAGCATGATCCAGCCGACTTCGGGTTGTCGTGATCACGGTGGTAGCTCGCGGGAAGCGGCCAGACGTCGTAGCGTCGACGGAAGAAGGCGGCTGCGTCGCCGGGTGCATGTCCGGGGTCACACGGCCCTGGTCTACCTGACCGCGGTCCAGCGCATCCGGGCTACTGGCAGACCAGCGACGCGGCCGTCTACTCGCGCACCAGCTCGGCGCGGGCCTGCCGGACCTGCACCGGCACCGGCTCACCCGTCGTGGTCGCCACACCCGCGATCGACCGCGAAGGTCCACCGCCGACCCGGTAGCTACCGGACCAGTCGATCACCACGTACGCCTGCACGTCACCGGCACGCCGGTACTCATGCTCCACCCATCCCTGCGACCCCTGCACCGACGTGGCCGCCGACCCGCCGTCCCCGAAATGCCACGTCCACCGCTGCGCCATCGCCGTGATGACCACCGACCGGCCCAACAACGTCAACGGAATGTCATAGCTGCCCGGCGTACTCGTCGTGAACACCGTCGCAATGTTCACCAACGTCTGCGGCCTCGGCGACACCTCCGCCACACCCTTGACCACCACGACCCGCCGGAACTCCCGCTGCACCAGAGCCGGAATCGCCACCACCGGATCGACCACCGGATCCTCCGGCCCCAAACAGACCGTCGACGGCTCCGCCACCCGCCTCCACCCGGTCACCGGCGCAGCGGCCACCACGTCGAACTCACGGGTGAACACCCAAAAACGCACCTCCCCCTCCACCGGACAGCTCTCCACCGCCGAACGACACAAGTCCCCCGAAGCAGCACCCGAATTACCGCTGCAGGTGGGGACGTAGGTCCTTTGGATGATGCGGGTAGGGATGGTGCCCTTCTGGCCGCTGGACGGCTTTGCGGCCGACGCTCCCCCATGTGAAACCTGCTCAACCGTGACGCTAAATGCATTTTCATCTACGTCGAGGCAAGTAGGCGGGCATGACGGAGTGGCAACCGCCTCCTGCTCCATCCAAGAACAGAGGAAGGAGGTCAGAGGCAGGAGGGCGAACGCCAGTCGCGAAGCCCGGCTCTTCTTCATGCGGTTACCAAGCGCACTGCCGCGACTCTCCACTGGTCATCGACGCGGACCAACATCGTCTGACCCTCCTGTGGCCCTTTCTCTGGAAACTCCTTGACGATGGCGCTGCTGCTGTCCCTCTCCACGTATGGGTCAGCAGTGAAGCCGAAGTCGACAATCATCCGGCCTTCGCTGTCTGCTGGTGCCGCCTCTGAGAACGTCAACTTGTAGCGCTGGCCAGCAACCTGATGACCTTCACGCCTCAAGCGCTGGATGTCGCCGACCACGGCAGCACATGAGCCGCAGGCGGATGTGCTCAGCCGTTGGACAACAGTTGCGTCGCGCGCGACATAGGCCCGGTTCACCTGGTCGAAGAAGTACCGGGTGAACGCCGCAGCTCCATGCGGCGTCTCGGCCAGCGCCTCAGCCGGCACCGACAGCGGGCTGGGCGTCGGCGACGACGTCGGCAGCGTCGGCAGCGGACTGGGCGCGGGATCGCTGCTGCAGGCCACGACGGCGGTCGCCATGACCAGCGCGGCAGCGGCGGCCCGGATCCTCACGACCGGGAGAGTAGCGGCGGATCACCCGCCGCAGGGGCCGCTGTGGACAAGCAGCCACCAGCAGCGCCGCCCTCCCCTCGCGGGGCAGGAGCTCAGGCGACGAGGTACCCGTTCAGCTCGGCCGCCAGCGACGGACCGACGCGCGCCTCGAGCCGGGTCCCCGTCTCCGTGTGCTCCTCCGCGAGCACCTCGCCTTCACTGTGGATCCGAGAGACGAGGCCTCCCTCGGCGTAGGGCAGCAACACGCGGACCAGCATGTCCGGGTGCGGCACCTCCTGCTCGAGCACCTGCAGCAGCTCCGGCAGACCCTCGCCGGTCAGCGCCGACACCGCCACCACGTGCTTTTCGCGACGCTGCAGCCGCCCGAGCACCACCGGGTCGGCGAGGTCGCACTTGTTGATGACGACCACCTCTGGGATGCGGTGCGCGTCGATCTCGGCGAAGACCTCACGGACGGCGGCGAGCTGCCCCTCGGGGTCCGGGTGCGAGCCGTCCACGACGTGCAGGATCAGGTCGGCGCCGGCCACCTCCTCGAGGGTCGAGCGAAAGGCCTCGACCAGCTGGTGCGGCAGCATCCGGACGAATCCGACGGTGTCGGACAGCGTGAACTCCCGGCCGGAGGGAGTGGCGGCCTTGCGGACGGTCGGGTCCAGGGTGGCGAATAGCGCGTTCTCCACCAGCACGCCGGCGCCGGTCAGGCGGTTGAGCAGCGAGCTCTTCCCCGCGTTGGTGTAGCCGGCGATCGCCACCGACGGGACGGCATTGCGCTCACGCTCCTGGCGCTTGGTGTCGCGCGCGGTCTTCATCAGCTTGATCTCGCCGGCCAGCTTGGCCTTGCGGTTGCGGATCCGGCGTCGGTCGGTCTCGATCTTGGTCTCACCGGGCCCACGCGTGCCGACACCGCCGGAGCCCGACCCGCCGGCGCCGCCACCCTGCCGGGACAGCGACTCACCCCACCCGCGCAGCCGCGGCAGCATGTAGGTCATCTGCGCCAGCTCGACCTGCGCCTTGCCCTCCCGCGAGGTGGCGTGCTGGGCGAAGATGTCCAGGATCAGCCAGGTCCGGTCGATGACCTTGACCTTGACGATCTCCTCGAGGCTCCGCAGCTGGCCGGGCGAGAGCTCCCCGTCGCAGATCACGGTGTCGGCGCCGGACGCCAGCACCGCGTCACGCAGCTCCCTGGCCTTGCCGGAGCCGACGTAGGTCTTCGGGTCGGGCTTCTCGCGCCGCTGTGCCAAGCCCTCGAGCACCTCACAGCCGGCCGTCTCGGCAAGGGCCTGCAGCTCGGCGAGGGAGTTCTCGGCCCCGATCGCGTCGCCGTAGCCGTAGACGCCCATGAGCACGACCCGTTCGAGGCGCAGCTGGCGGTACTCGACCTCGCTGACATCCTCGAGATCGGTACGGATGCCGGCGACCCGGCGCAGCCCCTGGCGCTGCTCGAGGTCGAAGCCCTCGCCCTCGATCTCGTGGAACTCCGAGGGCAGCAGGTCGTCGTCGAGACGGACGGCGCCGTCGGAGGGAAGGGAGGCGGGTTCAGCAGTCATCGACTGGTCAACGCGCGCGGCAGGCTCGGTCATCCCCGTCAGCGTGCCACGCCCGGCGCGACGCGGCTACGCAGTTGTCCCGGCCTCCACCGAGGCACCGGCAGCACGTACGGGTGGCCTCGGGTATGACGACCACGCCGGACAGTCACCGCGGCACCGGCACCACGTATAGCGACACCCCGCACTGCCCCGACACCCACACCGCCCGCGCCCCGCATCACCCCGCGAGCGTGCCGTTCACCAGGTCCACCAGCTCGACCCGCTCGGCTGCGCTGACCATGTCGTACGGAGGGCCGGCGGCCGCGGCGGTCAGCTCCTCCGCCGCATCCCACCGCGCGCGGTACGGCGCCGGATCCGGATAGGGCTCCGGCCACTCGAAGAACCGTGCGTTCGCCTCCCCGTACGACCCCGCCATGATCGCCTCGAGCGGACCGAGGCCGACCGCCGCGCAGGCGGCCGCGTGCACCGACCCGCGGTGCTCGCGCAGCACGTTCAGCAGCAGGCCGGCCCGTCCGGCGGCGTCGTCGGGGCGTGGCAGCGCCCGCCAGCCGGCGAACAGCGGCAGGCCGGCGGCCTCGGCGCCGTCCACCACCGGCTCGAGCAGCTCGACCAGACGCG
Source organism: Mycobacteriales bacterium (assembly GCA_040902655.1). Lineage (NCBI taxonomy): Bacteria > Bacillati > Actinomycetota > Actinomycetes > Mycobacteriales > Mycobacteriales bacterium. The sequence continues at coordinate 56,429 of JBBDWV010000028.1, read as the reverse complement.
GCAGCCCGGCCCGGTCGCCGTGCCGCTCGCGAAAGACATCGGCACAGAAGCCGGCGTAGGCCACCGCCGCGGCCAGCGGCTCCACCACCGCCCGCCCCTGCTCCCAGGCGGCGCGCACCACCTCCGGCGGGAAGAAGGCCTCGGCGGCGACGACCACCTCGACCGGCACGTCACCGAGCGCCCCGCCGCGGCCCAGGTGGTAGAGCGGGCGACCGCGCAGGCCGAGCTCGGCCTTGCCGCGGGCGCGCACCCCGGCGTCGCTCATCCAGGTGAAACCCCACCCGCCGACGGCATCCTTCACGGCCGCGGCCGCCTGCGCCGGTGTCAGGCCGTCAGCCACTGCTCGCTCACCGTTCCCTCCGCCAGCAGGACCGCCGGCCCGGTCAGCACCACGTGCCCGTCCTCGCGCCAGGTCACGGTCAGTGAGCCGCCGGGCACGTCGACGTCGTACGGCGTGTCGCGCGGGGCGCCGGTCCGCAGCGCGGTGGCGACCACGGCCGCGCACGCACCGGTGCCGCAGCTGCGGGTCTCCCCCACCCCGCGCTCGTGCACCCGCATCCGGATCGCGGTGGCCGAGAGGTCCTCGACGTACTCGACGTTGAGGTCCAGCCGGGAGGTCTTCAGCTCCCCCAGGGCGGCGACGGACGCGACGGGCACGACGGCGTGCGGGTTGCCCATGTCGACCGCGGTCGCCGGGACCCCGTCCACGTCGACCGGCTCGCCGACCAGAGCCGGCCCCATGTCGACGCTGACCGGCCCGTCCCCCGCCGAGACGTCGACCTCCTTGATCCCGCCGCGGGTGGCCAGCCGCAGGTGACCGGGCGCGGCCAAGCCGGCGTGCAGCAGGTAGCGGGCGTAGACCCGCACCCCGTTGCCGCACATCTCGGCGACCGAGCCGTCGGCGTTGCGGTAGTCCATGAACCAGTGGGCCTGGTCGGCGTACGGCGCGGCATCGGGCTCCAGCGCGCTCGGCACGACGCGGAGCACCCCGTCGGCTCCGAGCCCGGCACGCCGGTCGCAGAGCCGCTGCACCAGCCGGGGGGTCAGGTCGATCCGGCCGTCGGGGTCGGGCAGGAGCACGAAGTCGTTCTCGGTGCCGTGCCCCTTGAGGAAGTGCAGGCCGGCGGTCACCGCATCAGCCTACGGCGCCCGGCACGAGGGCCAGCGACTGCTGCAGCAGGTCCTGTGCGGGGTCCAGCCAGTGCACCCGCGGGTCCCGGCGGAACCACGCCCGCTGCCGCCTGGCGAACCGCCGGGTCGCGGTGACCGTGAGCTCGCGCGCGTGCGCCTGGTCCCACCGGCCGTCGAGTACACCGAGCACCTGGGCGTAACCGAGCGCGCGGCTGGCGGTGACTCCCTCGCGCAGCCCCTCACCCTCGAGCCGGCGCACCTCCGCCACCAGCCCTGCCGCCCACATCCGGTCCACGCGGGTGGCGATCCGGTCGGCGAGGTCGGGCCGGTCGACACCGACGTACGTCGTCGGATAGTGCTCGCCGTAGGACGTCAACTGCCCGGGCATCGAGCCGGTGAGCAGCACGACCTCGAGCGCCCGCACGACCCGCCGGCCGTTGCTGGGCTCCATCCGGGTGGCGGCGTCGGGATCCAGCGCGGCGAGCCGGCGGTGCAGGGCGAGCGGGCCGTCCCGCTCGAGCTCGGCCTCGAGCTCCGCACGCAGCGCGGGGTCGGTGCCGGGGAAGTGCAGGTCGTCCAGCGCCGCCCGCAGGTACAGCCCGGAGCCGCCGACCAGGACGGGCACCACGGCGCGGGCGAGCAGGTCGTCGACGACGCCCCGGCACAGCGCCTGGTAGTCGGCGGCGGTGGCGGTACGGGTGACCGGCCACACGTCGAGCAGGTGGTGCGGCACGCCCTGCCGCTCCTCGGCGGTCAGCTTCGCCGTGCCGACGTCCATGCCGCGGTAGAGCTGCATGGAGTCGGCGTTGACGACCTCGCCGCCGACCGCCCGGGCCAGCGCGATGCCGAGGTCAGACTTGCCGGCGGCGGTCGGGCCGACGACGGCGAGCACGTGCGGACTCAGAGGACGGCGCCGCTCTCGGTCGGCGCGAGCGCCGCGGTCGCCCCCACGGTGCGGCGCTGGCGGCTCTCCAGGTAACCGGCCAGCGCGGACAGCGAGGAGTTGAGCACGATGTAGATGAGCGCGATGGCCAGGTAGAGCTGGATCGGGTTGTTGAGCACCTGCACGAGCTGACCCCCGGTGCGCAGCAGCTCGGCGTAGCCGATGACGAAGCCGAGCGAGGTGTCCTTGAGCAACACGACCAGCTGGCTGACCAGGGCCGGCAGCATCACCCGGACCGCCTGCGGCAGCAGCACCAGGCGCAGGGTCTGCCCGCGGCCGAGCCCGGTCGCGTACGCCGCCTCGGTCTGGCCCTTCGGAATCGCCTGGATGCCGGCGCGGATGATCTCGGCGATGACCGAGCCGTTGTACAGGGTGAGGGCGATGACCAGCGCCCACAGCGCGGGCAGCTCGACGCCGACGACGAGCGGGAAGGCGAGGAACAGCGCGAGGATGAGCAGCAGCAGCGGTACGCCGCGGAAGAACTCGATGACCGCGGTGGCGGGCAGCCGTACGAACCAGGCGTGCGACAGCCGCCCGAAGGCGAACACCACCCCGAACAGCAGCGCCAGGACCAGGGAGTACGCCGCCGCGGTGAGCGTGTTCTGCAGCCCTTCCAGCAGCCGCTCGTAGAGCAGCGGTTCGGTGAGGAAGGGCTCGTACTTCGCGTACTCGAACTGGTCGTTGGCATGCAGCCGGCGGGCCGCCAGGGCGAGCAGGCCGAGCAGCACGACGCCGCCGACCAGGCTGCTGAGGAGCACCCGGCGCCGCGCGCGCGGCCCCTGGACGTCGTAGAGGACCGGCGTCGTCATCGGCTGGCCGTCACGGCACGCTCGAGGAAGCCGAAGGCGGCGCTGGCCAGCAACGCGAGCGCGAGGTAGGTCAGGGCGGCGGTCGCCACGATCGCGATGACGTCGGCGCCGTTGGCCGTGATCAGCCGGTTCATCGCCTGCGTCGCCTCGAACACGCCGAACGCGTAAGCGATCGAGGTGTTCTTCAACAGCGCGATGAAGACGCTCGCCATCGGCGGGACGATGTTGACGAAGGCCTGCGGCAGGACGACCAGCCGCAGTGTCTGACCGAAGGTCATCCCGACGGCACGGGACGCCTCGGCCTGGCCGGCGGCCACGCTGTTGATGCCCGAACGCACGACCTCGGCCACGAAGGCCGCGGTGTAGAGCGACAGCGCGATGACGGCGAACCGGTAGAAGGACACGATGACGTCGACCTCGGGCAGGCCGAACACCACGAGGAAGAACACCACGGTCAGCGGGGTGTTGCGGACCAGGTTGACGTAGGTGGCGCCCGCCCACCTCAGCGGCGGGACCGGCGAGACGCGCATGGCGGCGATGAGGGTGCCCAGCACGAGCGCCCCCATCGCCGCCAGCAACGTCAGCGAGACGGTGGTCCTGAAGCCCTCGGCGAAGACGTCGAGGTTGTCAAGGACAGCGTCCACGGACCGATCGACCCCTTTGTCAGACGGGAACGGCTAGTTCTCGCAGCCCTTGGGCTCCGGCAGCTCCGGTGTGTCCTCGATGACGGTGCCGGCCGTGCTCTCGAACGCCTTGGCGTAGGAACCGTCCTCGGCAGCCTCGGCCAGCGTGTCGTTGATGAAGTCGCAGAACTCCTCCTGTCCCTCCGGGATGCCGATGCCGTACGGCTCCTCGGTGAACGGCGCGCCCACCAGCTCGTACTTGTCCGGGGCCTCACTGGCATAGCCCGCGAGGATGACGTTGTCGGTGGTGACGGCGTCCACCTGACCGTTGCCGAGCGCGTCGCGGCACTTGGTGTAGGTGTCGAACAGGGTCAGCTCGGCCGTGGTGATGCCGTACTCCTCCTGGACGGTGGCGGCCGGGGTGGAGCCGCTGACCGAGCAGGTCTTCTTGCCCTTGAGGTCCTCGGGGCCGTTGATCCCCTTCGGGTTGCCCTTGGCCACCAGGATGTCCTGGCCGGCTTGGAAGTACGGCCCGGCGAAGTCGACGACCTCGTCGCGCTTGTCGTTCATGGTGTAGGTCGCCACGACCATGTCCACCCGGTTCTGCTGGAGGAACGGCTCGCGGTTGGCCGACACGGCCTCGATGAACTCGATGTTGTCCTCGGAGATGCCGAGCTTGGCGGCGATGATCTTAGCGATCTCGACGTCGAAGCCCTCCGGCTCGCCGGACAGTCCCTTCTGACCGAACAGCGGCTGGTCGAACTTCGTGCCGACCCGGATCTTGCCGGCCGCGGCCAGCTCGGCCATCCGGGTGCCGGCCTCGAAGCTGGCCTCGGTGTCGACCGGCGCCGCCGTGTCGTCGTCGTTCCCGCCGCCCCCTCCGCAGGCGGCCAGGGTCAGGGAGAGCGCCGCCGCGAGGGCGAGCGAGTTGAAGCGCAGAGTTCGCATGGACGTGTCCTTCTGGTTGTCGGGACTCGGCAGCGCCGGCCCTCCGGGTGGGACGGTCAGTGGGACAGGATCTTGGACAGGAAGTCTTGTGCGCGGTCGGATTCAGGGTGGGAGAAGAACTGCTCCGGGCTCGCCTGCTCGACGATGCTGCCCTGGTCCATGAACACCACCCGGTCCGCGGCACGCCGGGCGAAGCCCATCTCATGGGTCACCACCACCATCGTCATGCCGGACTTGGCCAGCGACGTCATGACGTCCAGCACCTCGTTGATCATCTCCGGATCGAGGGCCGAGGTCGGCTCGTCGAAGAGCATGACCATCGGGTCCATCGCCAGCGCCCGCGCGATGGCGACGCGCTGCTGCTGACCGCCGGACAGCTGCGCGGGGTACTTGTCGGACTGGTTGCCGATCCCGACCCGGTCGAGCAGCTCCTTGCCGCGCCGCTCGGCCTCGGACTTCTTGACGCCCTTCACCTTGACCGGCCCGAGCGTCACGTTCTCCAGCACGGTCTTGTGTGCGAACAGGTTGAAGGACTGGAAGACCATGCCCACCTTCGCCCGCAGCTGGGCGAGCTGCTTGCCCTCCGCCGGCAGCGGCTCGCCGTCGATGGCGATGGTGCCGTCGTCGATGGTCTCGAGCCGATTGATGGCCCGGCACAGCGTCGACTTGCCGGAACCGGACGGGCCGATGACGACCACGACCTCACCGCGGTCCACGGTCAGATCGATGTCCTTCAGGACGTGGAGGTCACCGAAGTGCTTGTTGACCCCCGACAGGACAACGAGCGGCTCCGGCACGCCAGCTCTCCTGTCCGGTCGGGATGAGGTCGAGAGACCCTATCGCCGCTACGCCTGGCGGCAACGCACCCGCCGGGCGGGGGAGCGGGATCGTGACCCGACCGTTAGCGCCGGCAGGATCCGGGCCGCCCACGTGCGCGAACGCCCGGCGGAGTGGCATCCTGCGGTTTCACCATCTAGGAGGAGGTCCCCGTGAGCGACCACATCTACCGGGTCACCGAGGTCGTCGGCTCGTCGGACGAGTCGGTGCAGCAGGCGATCCGCAACGGGATCTCGCGCGTGTCGCGGACCGTGCGCAACGTCGAGTGGTTCGAAGCTACGGAGATCCGTGGCCGCGTCGAGGAGGGCCAGATCGCCGCCTTCCAGGTCACGCTGAAGGTCGGCTTCCGCCTGGACGGCTGAACGGCTGCGTCACTCCCGGCGGCGGATGGTCCGGCCGAGCCAGGTGCGTGGCGTGAACCTGCGGTCGACGACCCTCTCCTTCAGCGGGATGAGGGCGTTGTCGGTAATGTGGATCCCCTCCGGGCACACCTCGCTGCAGCACTTGGTGATGTTGCACATCCCGAGTCCGAACTCGTCCTGGGCGAGCTGGCGCCGGTCGACCGTGTCGAGGGGGTGCATGTCGAGCTCGGCGACCCGCATGAGGAAGCGCGGACCGGCGAAGGCGCTCTTGTTCTCCTCGTGGTCGCGCACGACGTGGCAGGTGTCCTGGCACAGGAAGCACTCGATGCACTTGCGGAACTCCTGGGACCGCTCGACGTCCACCTGCTGCATCCTGTGGTTGCCGTCGGTGTCGCGCTGTCGTGGCGCGAACGCCGGTATCTGCGCGGCCTTCTCGTAGTTGAAGCCGACGTCGGTCACCAGGTCGCGCATGACCGGGAAGGCGCGGAGCGGCGTGACCGTGATGACCTCCTCCTCGGCGAAGGTGCCCATGCGGGTGAGGCACATCAGCCGCGGCCGGCCGTTGATCTCGGCGCTGCACGAGCCGCACTTGCCCGCCTTGCAGTTCCACCGCACCGCGAGGTCCGGCGCCTGGGTGGCCTGCAGCCGGTGGATGATGTCGAGGACGACCTCTCCCTCGTTCACCGGCACGGTGAAGTCGCGCAGCTCTCCACCGGTGGCGTCCCCGCGCCAGACCCGCAGCGTGGCCTCGTAGCTCATACGCTCTCCTCGAAGATCTGGGCCAGCTCGGCGGGCATCACGGGCAACGGCTTGCGCGACAGCGCGATGCCCTCGCCGTCGGCGGTGCAGATGACGTTGAGGGCACCCCACTCGTCGCGAGGTCCGGGGAAGTCGTCGCGGGTGTGCCCGCCCCGGCTCTCCTCGCGCTCGAGCGCCGCCTTGGCGATGCATTCGGACACGCGCAGCATGTGCGGCAGGTCCAGGGCCAGGTGCCAGCCCGGGTTGTACTGCCGGTGCCCCTCGACGGTCAGCGCCTTGGTCCTGACCTTCAGCTCCTCGATGCGCATGAGGGCCTGCCGGATCTCGTCGGCGGTCCGGATGATGCCGACCAGGTCGTTCATCGCCGTCTGCAGCTCCTGGTGGATCGTGTAGGGATTCTCCCCGCCCTCCCGCTCGAACGGCTCCAGCGCGGCGCGCGCCGCGACCGAGATGGCCTCTTCCCGGAGCACCGACGCCTTCGTCGTCTTCGCCCGCTCGGTGGCGGCGGTGCCCGCGCGTCGGCCGAACACCAGCAGGTCCGACAGCGAGTTGCCGCCGAGCCGGTTGCTGCCGTGCATGCCGCCCGCCACCTCGCCGGCGGCGTAGAGCCCCGGCACGACCGCCGCGGCGCTCTCCGGGTCGACCTCCACGCCGCCCATCACGTAGTGGCAGGTGGGGCCGACCTCCATCGGCTCCTTCGTGATGTCGACCTCGGCCAGCTCCATGAACTGGTGGTACATCGAGGGCAGCCGCTTGCGGATGTAGTCCGCGTCGTGGCGGGAGGCGATGTCGAGGAAGACCCCGCCGTGCGGTGAGCCACGGCCGGCCTTGACCTCGCTGTTGATGGCCCGGGCGACCTCGTCACGCGGCAGCAGCTCAGGCGGGCGGCGGTTGTTCTTCTTGTCGGTGTACCAGCGGTCCGCCTCCGCCTCGGTCTCGGCCGTCTCCTTGCGGAAGAAGTCCGGGATGTAGTCGAACATGAAGCGGTTGCCGGCGGAGTTCTTGAGGATCCCGCCGTCACCGCGCACCGATTCGGTGACCAGGATGCCGCGCACCGACGGCGGCCAGACCATCCCCGTCGGGTGGAACTGGACGAACTCCATGTTCACCAGGGTCGCGCCGGCCTGCAGCGCCAGCGAGTGCCCGTCGCCGGTGTACTCCCAGGAGTTCGACGTGACCTTGTACGACTTGCCGATGCCGCCGGTGGCCAGCACGACCGACGGTGCCTGCCAGACCACGAAGCGCCCGCTCTCCCGGCGGTAGCCGAACGCGCCGTTGATGCTGCCGTCCTCCCCGGTCAGCAGCTGGGTGACGGTGCACTCCATGTAGACGTCGATGCCGAGCGCGACCGTCCGCTGCTGCAGGGTGCGGATCAGCTCGAGTCCGGTGCGGTCGCCGACGTGGGCCAGTCGCGCGTAGCGGTGCCCACCGAAGTCGCGCTGGGAGATCAGCCCCTCGGGGGTGCGGTCGAACAGCGCGCCCCAGTCCTCCAGCTCCCGGACCCGGTCCGGCGCCTCCTGCGCGTGCAGCTGCGCCATCCGCCAGTGGTTGAGCATCTTGCCGCCACGCATCGTGTCGCGGAAGTGCACCTGCCAGCCGTCCTCGGCGTAGACGTTGCCCATCGCCGCGGCGATGCCGCCCTCGGCCATGACGGTGTGCGCCTTGCCGAGCAGCGACTTGCAGACGACGGCCGTACGTGCCCCCTGCTCCTGCGCCTCGATGGCCGCACGCAGTCCGGCACCGCCGGCACCGATCACGACGACGTCGTAGGAGCGGCGTTCGAGGTCTGTCATCGAGCGGGAGTCCCTGTCGTCGTAGGTGGTTTCAGAAGAGGATCGGGTCGGAGATGGCACCGGTGGACAGCAGCCGCACGTAGAGGTCGGTCAGCGCGACGAAGACCAGGCTGACCCAGGCCCACTTCATGTGCGAGCCGTTGAGCTTCGACGCCCAGGTCCACAACCGGTAGCGGACCGGGTGCTTGGAGAAGTGCACGAGCCGCCCGCCGACCAGGTGCCGGCAGGAGTGGCAGGACAGCGAGTAGAGCGCCAGCAGCGCGGCGTTGACGAACAGGATGATCGTGCCCAGGCCCAGCCAGTTGCCGTCGTCGCGGGCCCAGATGCTGTGTGCCGCGTCGTAGGTGAGGACCACCGGGTAGAGCAGGCCGAGGTAGAAGAAGTACCGGTGCAGGTTCTGGAAGATCAGCGGGGAGCGGGTCTCCCCGGTGTAGGTCGTGTGCGGCTCGGCGACCGCGCAGGCCGGCGGCGACAGCCAGAACGACCGGTAGTAGGCCTTGCGGTAGTAGTAGCAGGTCAACCGGAAGCCCAGCGGGATGATCAGGATGTACAGCGCCGGGCTGATGAACGACGGTCCCGGGATCAGCACGGGGAAGGCCGTGTCCTCGCAGCCGGTGGCGATGCACGGCGAGTAGAAGGGAGACAGGTAGGGCGAGATGTAGAAGTGCGCGTTCTCGAACGCCCGCCAGGTCGAGTAGGCGATGAACAGCACCAAGACCGTGACGGTGATCAGCGGCTGCAGCCACCACCTGTCCGTGCGCAGGGTCCTCGCGGCGATGCTCGCCCGGCCGGGCGCGTCGGTTCCCGACGGAACGGTGGTGGTCATGCGGGACGGGCTCCTCTACTCGGGGCGGACGCGGATCAGCGGATGTCGGACCTGCCCAGCCCCTCGTCCTCGGCGTCCATCCAGAAGTCGTGCGAGTACTCCCGGTCCGCGATGACCTCCAGCGGCTCGCGCGGCGCATCGTCGACCTCCCGGGGCAGCGCCGTCCCGCACAGCAGGTCCAGGTCGGCGTCGAGCCGCCCGACATCGGTCTGGAGCCGGCGCACGTCGACGGAATCCGAGTAGTGCCGCGTGAGCCCGGCCACGGCCTGCTTGAGGGCCTGCACGGTGCGCCGAGCAGCAGCAGCGTCGTCCTTGACGGGCATCCGACCGACCTCCCGGGTGCTGCGCCCCGGGATCGGGGCGGACGGGAGCAGTCAACACCGGGAAGGCGGTCGGTGGGAAGCACCCGCCCGGGTGCAGCCGGGCGGGCGGTGCCGCCGGGCACGCCAGGAAGGGCTGCCGGCCCCTCACCCGCAGGCCGTCGCGACCGGCAGCGGAGGCGGCGCGCCGACCCCGGGCATGCCGAGGCCGACGCCGGCGGTACGCGGGGTGCGGCCGGTCTCGCACGCGTCGCCGGCGGCGGTGCGCCGGTGCGACAGCAGCGGCCCGTCGGCGACCAGGTAGTGCGGGCCGGCCCTGGTCACGACCGTCTCGACGACATCCCCGGGCCGTACGCCCGGAGCGGCAGCCAGGTGCACCAGCCGGTTGTCACGCGCGCGTCCGGTTCGCCTGCCATCGGCGTCCTTGCGCCCCTCCCCCCGGCTGACCAGCACCTCGACGGTCCGGCCGACCTGCGACTGCATCCCCTCGTACGAGATCCGGTCCTGGAGCGCGACGAGGCGGTCGTACCGCTCGGTCACGACCGCCTTGGGCAGCGGCGGCAGGTCGGCAGCGGGGGTCCCGGGGCGTGGGGAGTACTGGAAGGTGAAGGCGCCGGCGAAGCGGCTGGCCTCCACCACGCGCAGGGTGTCCTCGAAGTCGGCGTCGGTCTCGCCGGGAAAGCCGACGATGATGTCGGTCGTGATCGCGGCGGCCGGCAGCTGCTCACGCACCCGCGCCAGGATGCCGAGGAAACGCTCGCTGCGGTAGCTGCGGCGCATCGCCTTGAGCACCGCGTCGCTGCCGGACTGCAGCGGCATGTGCAGGCTCGGGCAGACCGCCGGGGTCTCCGCCATCGCGGTGATGACGTCGGAGGGAAAGTCGCGGGGGTGCGGACTGGTGAAGCGGACCCGCTCGATGCCTTCGACGGCGCCGACGGCACGCAGCAGCTTGCCGAAGGCGCCGCGGTCGCCGAAGGAGCGGCCGTAGGAGTTGACGTTCTGGCCGAGCAGGGTCACCTCGAGCACCCCTTGCGCTGCCAGCACCTCGACCTCGCGCAACACGTCACCGGGCCGGCGGTCCTCCTCCTTGCCGCGCAGGCTCGGCACGATGCAGAACGTGCAGGTGTTGTCGCAGCCGACACTGATCGAGACCCAGGCGCTGTAGGTCGACTCGCGGCGGGCGGGCAGCGTGCTCGGAAAGACCTCGAGCGACTCGAGCAGCTCGACCTGCGCCCGCTCCTCGATGCGGGCCCGCTCGAGCAGCACCGGCAGCGATCCCACGTTGTGGGTGCCGAAGACGACGTCGACCCACGGCGCCTTGCGGGTGATGAGCCCCTGGTCCTTCTGCGCGAGGCAGCCACCGACGGCGATCTGCATGCCCGGCTTGCCGTCCTTGACCGGCTTGAGGTGGCCGAGGTTGCCGTAGAGCCGGTTGTCGGCGTTCTCCCGCACCGCACAGGTGTTGAACACCACGACGTCGGGCGTCGCGTCGGGTGGCGCCGGTCGATAACCGGCGGCGTCGAGCAGGCCGGCGATGCGCTCGCTGTCGTGCACGTTCATCTGGCAGCCGTAGGTGCGCACCTCGTACGTGCGTGCAGCTTCCTCGTTGGTGACCGGCACTAGCGGTGACGTCGCTTCCCCGGCCCTGACCGGTCGGCCGCCCGATGCGTGCACGCGACGGACGGGATCACCGCGATGAGCAGCAGCGAAGGGAACGGCAACATGACGCCGATCCTACCGGCGGTGCGGAGCCGGGACCGAGGGCGCGAGGCGGGCGCCGGCTGACGCCCCTGGTCATGATCAACGCCGGCTTGGCGCACATTTTCGCGGCTCAGAATCTGCGGAAGGGCGGCGTTGATCAACCGCAGGCCGACCAGAGCCCCCGGCCGGCGTCGCGGGCCTCCCGCTCGGCCTGCTCGAAGGCGCCGAGGTAACGCTCGTTCGGCCGCACGAGCAGCACCTCGGCGAAGCCCTCACGCACCAGCGCCTCGCCCACGTTCACGCCGTCGGTGTTCCAGAGGTGTAGCAGCGCGCGTCCGAACCGGTCCTGCGGGTCACGGTCGGCCTGAACCCGGACGCGGGAGCCGGCCGGCAACAGCTGCGCCGCCCGGTCGGAGGCCTGCTCGCCGAAGCACTCCTGCTCAGCGTGCACCTCCGGAGTGTCGATGAGCAGAAGGCGTACGCGCGTCGGCCCGGCTGGCAGCGGGCCGACACCCCGGCCGCGCAGCTGGACGGTGTCGCCGTCGACGAGCCGGACGACGGTGGCCTCCTGCGCGTCGGGTGGCACCGGCAGCCCGGTAGGCGCGGTGGTGCGGGTCGGCGCCGGTTCGGCGGCACAGCCCGCGAGCAGCAGCGCGCCCAGCAGGACACCTGATGGTCCCGTCCGCAGGACCGGTGGCCTTCGCACGCCGCCGAGTCTGCCGGGCCGGCCCGACGAACGGTCAGCCGCCGACCGGCATGAAGTCCCGGCTCGCGACGAACGTCGGGCGGGGCGACGGAGCGGCGAAGGGCTCCTGGCAGGCGTTCTCGACGCTGTTGAACACGATGAAGACGTTCGACCGCGCGTACGGCGTGATGTTGTTGCCGGAGCCGTGCATGCAGTTGCAGTCGAAGAGGGTGGCGGAACCTGCCGACCCCGTGAACAGCTGGATCCCGCGGGGCTCGGCGAGCGCCGTCAGGCTGCCGGTGTCGGGCGTGCCGATCTCCTGGCTGCGCAGCGACTCCCGGTAGTGGTCGGCAGGAGTCTCGCCGACGCAGGAGGCGTACGTCCGGTGCGAGCCCGGCATGATCATCAACGCGCCGTTGTGGACATGGTTCTCGGTCAGCGCGATCGAGATGCTCACGGCCCGCATCGCCGGCATGCCGTCCTCGGCGTGCCAGGTCTCGAAGTCGGAGTGCCAGTAGAAGCCGTTGCCGGAGAAGGCCGGCTTGACGTTGACCCGGCTCTGGTGGACATACACGTCCGAGCCGAGCAGCTGCCGGGCCCGGCCGACGACCCGCGGATCCGCGACGAGCTCGGCGAAGATCTCGCTGCTGCGATGCACCTCGAAGATGGACCGGACCTCCTGGGAGTTCCGCTCGATGATCGTGCGCTCGTCGGCCCGCATCGCCGGGTCGGCCGAGAGCCGGACCAGCTCGGCGCGGTAGCGGTCGACCTCGTCCGGGCGCAGCAGCGCGTCCACGGCCAGGTAGCCGTCGGCGTCGAAGCCGGCCAGCCCGGCCTCGTCGATCGGGCCGTCGCCTGCGCCACCCCACACCACCGGGTCCGTGCGTGGCAGCAGGCTGGGCTCAGCGGCCTGCCGGGTGGGATAGCGGTCGATCCTGCGGTCCTGCACGGCGGTCATGCCGTCACCTCCAGGTTGTCGCGTCCGGGTCCGGCGGGCTCCTCGATGATCAGCGGGTAGACACCGCGCTCGTCGTGGACCTCCCGTCCGGTCACGGGCGGGTTGAACACGCACACGGTGCGCAGCTCCTTCGTCACCCGCACCGTGTGCCGCTCGTGCCCGTCGAGCAGGTACATCGTGCCGGGCACGATGCGGTGGGTCTGACCGGTCTCGTGGTCGGTGAGCTCTGCCTCACCCTCCACGCAGTAGACGGCCTCGACGTGGTGGGCGTACCACATCGTCGTCTCGGTGCCCGCGTAGAGGACGGTCTCGTGCAGCGAGAACCCCACGCCGTCACCGGCGAGCAGAATCCGGCGACTGCGCCAGTTGCCGTGCCGGACGTCACGGTCCGTCCCGTCCAGCTCGTCGATGGTTCGTACGATCACAGTGGTTCTTCCTTCGCGCTGTCAGGCGGCCGGAGCCGCAGAGCAGACCTGCTTGATCGACCTGGCGAGGATGTCCAGACCCCGCTCCAGCTCCTCGGGTGTGGTGGTCAGCGGCGGCATCACCTTGACCACCTCGCCGTCCGGGCCCGAGGTCTCGACCAGCAGCCCGCTGTCGAAGGCATCGGCACACACCGCCGGCGCCACGGCCCGGTCGGCGAACTCCATACCCCACAGCAGCCCGCGACCGCGCACGTCCACGATGTCACTCTCGTGCCGCGAGGCGATGGTGGCCAGCCCGGTCGACACCTGCTCCCCCTTGACCGACGTGTCGACCTCCAGGGTGCCGTCGGCCCAGAAGTCCAGCGCGGCGGCGCCGGTGACGAAGGCCGGGTTGTGCCCGCGGAAGGTGCCGTTGTGCTCGCCCGGCTCCCAGACGTCGAGCTCCGGCCTGAACAACGTGAGCGCCAGGGGGAGCCCGTAGCCGCTGAGCGACTTGGACAGGCAGACGATGTCCGGCGTGATGCCGGCCGACTCGAAGCTGAAGAACGGGCCGGTGCGACCACAGCCCGCCTGCACGTCGTCCACCACGAGCAGGATGTCGTGGCGTGCGCAGAGGTCGGCCAGGGCGCGCAGCCACTCCGGGCTCGCGACGTTGATGCCGCCCTCGCCCTGCACGGTCTCGACGATCACGGCGGCCGGCTTGTTCAGCCCGCTCCCGCTGTCGCTCAGCAGGCTCTCGAACCACAGGAAGTCCGGCGTACGTCCGTCGAGGTAGTTGTCGTACGGCATCGGCGTGGCGTGCACGAGCGGGATACCTGCGCCGCCGCGCTTCATCGAGTTGCCCGTCACGGCGAGGGAACCCAGCGTCATGCCGTGGAAGGCGTTGGTGAAGCTGACGACGGACTCGCGGCCGGTCACCTTGCGGGCGAGCTTGAGCGCCGCCTCCACCGCATTGGTGCCGGTCGGCCCGGGGAACTGGACCTTGTAGTCGAGGCCTCTGGGGGTCAGGACCACCTCGGAGAAGCGCTCGAGGAAGGTCCGCTTGGCCACGGTGTACTGATCCAGGCTGTGGGTGATGCCGTCCCGCCCGAGGTACTCGAGCAGCGCCTGCTTGAGCGGACGCGGGTTGTGGCCGTAGTTGAGGGCACCGGCGCCGGCGAAGAAGTCGAGGTACGCGCGGCCGGACTCGTCGAAGACCTCGCTGCCCTGTGCGCGGTCGAAGACGACCGGCCAGCCGCGGCAGTAGCTGCGTACGTCTGACTCGAGTGACTCGAAAATATTCATGATCCTCCAGGGGTTCAGCAGCGGCCTGCCCGTGGAGGCCGGGCTCCGGGCGCCGGCGCTCCCCCTCGCGAGGAGGCTGAGCGAGGTGGCGGGGCGACCGCTTCCACCTCGAGAAGACCGGCGCAGCGGACTGCGTCGTGATCTTCGACCGCTACATGAACGGTGGCGCGTCGCCCCTGACCCGTAGTGCAGCCGGGTGCGCCACTGACTGGGGACAACCTAGCGAAACAGACACAGCCAGCTCACCCTGGGAAGGGGCGTGTCACGGCTTTCGCACAGAACCGTCACACCGTTGTCGCATCAGCCATGTGCTACGGGACCGGCAGCCGGCTACTCGCCCAGCGGACCGATCCGGAAGAGCAGCTCGGCCTGGTGGCCGTCCGGGAAGTGCGCCGCAGAGAACAGCACGTCCCTGCTCAGCGACGCGCCGCGAGCCCGCGCGAAGCCGGTGAACAGCGCCACGGAAGCGGCGTTGTCGGCCGTGATGGTGGTCTCCAGCCAGCGGACCGGCTGCGGCGCAGGTCGGTCGACCAGGTGGTCGAGCATCCGGCGGGCCAGCCGTTGGCCGCGCCGTTCCGCGTCCACGGCGACCTGCCAGACGAACAGCGTGTCGCCGGCCTCCGGCCGCCGGTAGCCGATCACGAAGCCGCAGGCCTCGCCGCCGCAGCGGGCCAGGACGCAGGTGTGTGCGAAGTCCCGGCACCAGAGCAGGTAGCTGTAGGAGGAGTTCAGGTCCAGCGTCCGGGAGTCGCGGGCGATCCGCCACAGCGCGCCGCCGTCGGCGACCGTCGGCCGCTCGAACACCACCTCCGGCCGCTCGTCGCCGGGGTGCTCGTCCACGTGCGAGGACGGTAGCGGACCGACCAGCGGAAGGGGGCGTCCGCGGCGTGAGCGACGCCCGCGGACCGACCGGCGCTGGTCCGTTCGGGTCGCTTCTCGCGAAGTCCCACCAAGTTCGCCGTCAGCTGTCACAGTGCGGCTCCCGGCCCTCGTCAGGAGTTCCCGTGCGCCGTCCGCTGTCCCTGCTGTGCATCGCCGCCCTGGCCGCGACCGGACTGGCGGTCTCCGGGCCGGCTGTCGCCGCGCCGCCACCGCCGGCCGGCCAGGCCGCTGCCGCCGTGCCGGACGAGCTGCTGGTCGGCTACGTCGCCGGGGCGAACGCCCAGGACCGCGAGCGGGCCCGCAGCCGCGCCGGCGCACAGCGGCAGGAGCAGGTGGTGCAGGCGGGCGCCGACCGCACCGCTGTCGAGCTGGTCCGCCTGCCGAGGGGCAAGGACCGTGAGCAGGCCATCGGTGAGCTCGAGAGCGACCCGGCGGTGGCCTACGCCGAGCCGAACTGGCTCTACACGCACCAGGCGACCTCCAGCGACCCCTACTTCACCGACGGCCGGCTGTGGGGGATGTACGGCGACGCCGGCGCACCCTCGAACCGCTACGGCAGCCAGGCGGCCGAGGCCTGGGCCGCGGGGCACCTCGGCACAGCACCGGCGACGGGCACGGTCCTGATCGGCGTCATCGACGAGGGCATCCAGTACGACCACCCGGACCTGGCCGGTCAGGTGTGGACCAATCCCTACGACGCGCCTGGCGACGGCGTCGACAACGACGGGAACGGCTACGTCGACGACGTGCACGGCTGGGATTTCGACGGTGACGACAACACCGTCTACGACGGCGGCACCCGGGGCAGCCTGGACGACCACGGCACCCACGTCTCCGGGACGATCGCGGCAGCCAGCAACACGGAGGGCGTCGTCGGCGTCAGCTGGGGCGCCCAGCTGATCAGCGGCAAGTTCCTCGGCCGGCGCGGCGGGTCGCTGGCCGACGCCGTACAGGCCGTCGACTACTTCACCGACCTCAAGACGCGGCACGGGCTGAACCTGGTCGCCACCAGCAACAGCTGGGGAGGCGGCGGCTTCTCGCAGGCGATGCTCGACGCCATCGTGCGGGCAGCCGAGCGGGAGATCCTGTTCGTCGCCGCCGCCGGCAACAGCGGCACGGACAACGACACCGACGCCTCCTACCCCTCGAACTACGACACGACGGCGGCCGCCGGCTACGACGCGGTCGTCGCGGTCGCCGCGATCGACAGCACCGGTGAACTGGCGTCGTTCAGCCAGTACGGAGCGCAGACCGTCGACCTGGGTGCGCCGGGGGTCGGGATCTGGTCCACCACCGCGTACAACGGCTACTCCTCCTACAACGGGACGTCGATGGCGACCCCGCACGTCACCGGGGCGGTGGCGTTGTACACGGCGGCGAACCCGGGCAGCAGCGCCGCGGACGTCCGGCAGGCGCTGCTGTCCTCCACCGCCGCCACCGCCTCGCTGGCCGGCCGGACCGTGACGGGAGGGCGGCTGGACGCCGGCGCACTGCTGGTGCCACCGGCGCCCGCCTCGCCCGGCGCCGACTTCACGAGCAGTTGCAGCGGCCTGTCCTGCACCTTCACCGACACCAGCACCGGGACCCCCACCTCCTGGACCTGGTCGATCGAGGGGCAGCAGGTCGCGACCACCCCGACGTACACGCACACCTTCGCTGCGGCCGGGACCTACGAGGTGACGCTGGCGGTGGCCAATGCGCTGGGCTCCGACAGCCGCACGCAGGACGTCACGGTCAGCGAGAGCGTGCCGGAGGTGACGGTCACCGCCGGGCAGAAGAAGCGCGGCGTCACACCGGTGACCGTGACGTGGAAGGGATTCGCCGGCGCGGAGGTCGACGTGACCCGCAGCGGCAGCACCTTCGCCACCGCCAACGACGGCAGCCTGACCGAGAACTGGAGCGGTACGGGCACCGTCACGTACACGATCTGCGAGACGGGCAGCACCCGATGCGCCTCGGGGAGCACGACGATCTGATGCCCGGGCCGCGGCCGGACAGGTGCGCGGTCAGAGCGCCAGCAGGCCGATCAGGTCGCGTGCGGCCTGGCCGCCGTCCTCAATCGCGATGTCGAGCGCGCGCGGGACGTCGAGGTCGTCGACCAGCGCGTCGAGAACGGCCTGCGGCCCGGTCTCGATGCCGTGTGGCTTGCCGGCCGCGGACCGCAGCGCGTCGAGGCGGACACCCGCCTGCTCGAGCGCGGCGTCGGTGTAGTCCCACGGGGTGGCGTAGTTCCGGTCGAGCAGGAGGGTCCGGACGGCCGGCCCACTGGTCCGCTCGACCAGGTCGGCGGCGAAGACGAGGTTGCCGACCGATTTGGCCATCTTCTCGCCTTCGAGCCGCACCGTCCCGACGTGCAGCCAGGAGCGGGCGAACGGCGTCACTCCGGTGGCCGCCTCGGCCTGCGCCGCTTCGTACGCGTGGTGCGGGAAGCGCAGATCGGCGCCGCCGGCGTGCAGGTCCAGCGACGAGCCGTAGGTCGACAGCGCCATCGCGGTGCATTCGGCGTGCCAGCCCGGGCGGCCCGGGCCCCAGGGGGACGGCCAGGCCGGCTCGCCCGCAGCGCTGGCCTGCCAGACCGCCTGGTCCAGCACGTCGGCCTTCGCCGGGTCGTCGTTGCGCCCGCCGCCCGCCGCCAGCAACTTCTCCGCCTCGTCCCGGAGCAGGCCGTGCCCGCCCGGGACCGCGGCGCCGCGGAAGTAGACGCTGCCGGCGGAGACGTAGGCCGCACCGTTGT
Source organism: Mycobacteriales bacterium (assembly GCA_040902655.1). Taxonomy (NCBI): domain Bacteria; kingdom Bacillati; phylum Actinomycetota; class Actinomycetes; order Mycobacteriales; species Mycobacteriales bacterium. The sequence continues at coordinate 38,409 of JBBDWV010000028.1, read as the reverse complement.
CGATCAGGGCGGCGGCCAGCTCGACGACCTGGGTGACGTAGCTGTGGGCGCGTGGCTCGTACGCCGGCCGCCGGACGCCGAGGGCGTCCATGTCGCGCTCGAAGTGCCACTGCTGCACAGCCGCGAACCGGTCGTACTGCGCGCCGGCCCGCGAGGCGGCCTGGAAGAGCACGTCGTCGACGTCGGTGACGTTGCGGCAGACCTCGACCTGCACACCCAGCCGCCGCAGCAGCCGGTCGGCGGCGTCCACCCACACGAAGGTGGCGGCGTGGCCAAGATGCGTCACGTCGTAGGGCGTCACGCCGCAGACGTAGATCCGGGCGCGGCCGACCACCGACAGCGATCGGCCGCCGAGGCGCAGGCGGGGCGGTACGGGGACGGACGCGGAGTGCACGGTCGCTCCAGGGGGTTCGCGGACGGGTTGCGCTCAGCCTGCCACTCCACGTCGAAGGCCCGTCCATGCAACCGTTGCCGTGTGCCGTGCGTGTGGAGGATGTGCAGAGCGTGAGCGGCGCCGACACCGACTTCGACATGTTCTACGCGTCGTCGTCCGAGCGGGTGACGCGGGCGCTGCACGCGATGACCGGCGATGTCGCCGAGGCGCAGGACGTCGTACAGGAGGCCTACGCCCGGGCCTGGCAGCGCTGGGGCACGATCCGGACGTACGACTCTCCCGAGGCATGGGTGCGGCAGGTCGCCTGGCGGCTGGCCGTGTCCCGGGTTCGGCGGGCGAAGGTGGGACTGGGCAAGCTGCGCCGACACGGGCCGCCTCCGGAGGTGCCGCCGCTGCAGCCGGACCACGTCGCGCTCGTGGCTGCCTTGCGCCAGATCCCGGAGCCGCAGCGGCGAGCGATCGTGCTCCACCACGTGATGGGTCTGTCGGTCGCCGAGGTCGCCGTCGAGTGCGACGTACCGGACGGCACCGTGAAGGCCCGGCTGTCCCGCGGGCGCGCCACGCTCGCCTCTCTGCTGCGCGACGAGGAGCACAGCGATGCCTGAGTACGACGAGCTCGCCGACCGGTTGGCGGCCCTCGACCGGATGCCCAGCGGGCCACTGCCGGGCGCCGCGGCCGCCCGCGCCCGCGGTGCGCAGCGGGCCAGGCGCAGCCGCGCTGTGCTCGCCCTCACCGGTGCTCTGGTGCTGGCGCTTGCCGTCACGGCCGGGGCGGCCCTCACCGGAGGCGCGGATCGCGTCGTGCCGCCGGTCGGGGATCCTGGACCTGGCGAGAAGGAGGGGTTGTCCGCCTCGCTGCTCGACCCCGAGGACGTCGCACAGATCCGCGGCGGCAACTGGCGGCTGCGCGCGACCTACGACCTGCCGTTCGATCCGCTGCCGGCCGGCTGCTTTGACGGTCCGGCAGTGTTCGGATCTCCTGCCGAGACGGCGCTGCGGTTCCTGGACGGCCCTCCGCCGGAGACCTTCGCCCACTCGTTGAAGGCCTACAGCAACGGGGCGGAGGCCCAGGACGCCTTTCGCCGGGTCATCTCCTCGATCGAGTCATGTGGCGAGTCGATGCCGGCCTATCAGCTGCAGCCGGGTGTGCCCGGCTCGGGACCGTCGCGCAGGTACGGCACGTCCCGTCAGGGAGACGACACGGTCGTCTTCGCGATCGAGCGCATCGGCGCGGTGCTGAGCGGAGTCGCGATCCGCTCCTTCGAGCTGGACGGCATCCCTCCGCTCGCCGACGCTGCCGCGGCCGAGGTGGCGGGCGGCCCCTTTGCCGCGCCCGAGCCGGCGGCGGCGGACGACCCGACCGCAGTCGGTGCGGCTGGCCTGCTCCGGGCACAGGACCTGGCGGCCGCCGGCCTCGGTGCGTGGAGCGTCGACGAGCTCACCGACCCGGAGGGCGGCCTCACCGAGTGCATGCGCGCCGCGACGACCGGGCTGCCGCAGGGCTACCCGGACGTGGGCGGATGGGCCCGGCTGGTGCGCGACGCGGATGGTGCGCTCGTGCAGCAGTCCACGGTCCGCCACCCGGATGACGCCGAAGCAGCAAGGCAGCTCGCGGCGCATGTCGAGGCCATTCGTGCCTGCCCAGAAGAGGAGATCCTGGACTGGCCGGCGGAGCCGCGCGTCGTGCTCAGCGTTGCGACGCACGAGGTGGTGGAACAGTCGCCGGACCTGGTGCTGGTGCGCACCACCTACGCCTGCGAGTCGTGCGGCGGGCGCGCGAGCTACCTGGCCGTCATGCGGACGGGGCCGTGGCTGACGGTGCTGAACCTTCCGGTGGCCGACGACGCTGACCCCGCGGCGTTGGCACGGGGCGTCATGGGCGCAGCGAACGCGCGACTGCGCGCTACCAGATGAGCTCCCCCACAGGCTGATCAACGCCGGGATTCGTACGAAAATCGTCGACCAGGACCGTACGAAAACCGGCGTTGATCACGGTGTGGGAGCACGCGGCTGCGGCGGCGGCGCGGCGACTACTGCGCTGCGCGCTGCAGGGCCGCGCAGAAGTCGCTGTGGGCAGCCACTTCCCGCGCCAGCGGCTCGAGCAGCTCCTGCTCGGTGACCTGCTCCACGGCCTGGTGCAGCCGGCGCTCGGTCCGTCCGGCCCGCCGGCGCGCTGAGGCCCGCACGAACGGCCGTGCCAGCACCGACACCAGGAAGCCGCACAGCAGCCCGCCGCCCAGGAGCAGCGTCGGCAGCGCGATGCCCTCCACCCGCGGCAGGGGGACGACGTCGGCGAGCTGCAGGAAGCCCAGACCGACCAGGGCCAGCAGCCACAGGCCGCCGGCCAGGGCCGTGAGCGCCAGCAGCCACTGCAGGCCGCCCACGACCCGCTGCCAGAGCGGGGTGCGGCCCGCGGTGGGCTGGGCACCGGCGACGGCGCGGTCGAGCCGGTCGGCCAGCCGCTCCTCGCGCGCCTCGACGGTGCGACGCAGGTCGTCACGCCAGGCCTGCGGGAGGCGGTCGCCGGCGGCGTCGCGCACCCGGCGCAGGGCGCTGCTGACCGCCACCTGCTGCGCGCCGGTGGCAGGCGGCAGGCTGGTGCGGGACTCGGCGCTGCCGACGTGCAGGCGGCGGAGCGGGTCCGGGCGGAGTTTGGCCGTCCAGCGGACCAGCGGCCAACCGGTGTGCGCGCGGCCGTCACGGCGAGCCGAGCGCTCCACAGCGCCGACCACCGTCGGCACACCGGCCGCGCCGGCGAGGGCACCGATCAGCTGGCGGCGATCGGCCTCGGCCAGCGGGTCGCCGCTCTCGCCGCAATGCGCCTGCAGGGCGCGCGCGGCAGTGCGGGCGTCGGCGACGAGCCGGTCCGTGGCGGCGCGCCGGGCGCTCACCCGCCGGCCCAGCTCGGCGCGGAGCTCGGGCAGGCCGGCGCCGGTGCGTCCGGCGGCGGCCAGCAGTGGCGTGGCCTGCAGCCCCTCGGCGTCCAGCAGGCCGCGCAGGTCGCTCAGGCAGGCCTTCGCCGCCGCCTCGTCGAGCCGGTCGGCCTGGTTCAGCACGACCAGCAGGACGCCGGCGTGGTCGGCGTACGGCGCCAGGTAACGGTCGTGGACGGCCGCGTCGGCGTACTTCTGCGGGTCGAGCACCCACACCAGCACGTCGACCAGCTGCACCAGCCGGTCCACCTCCAGCCGGTGCTCGACGACGGTGGAGTCGTGGTCGGGCAGGTCGAGCAGCACCAGGCCGTCGAGCTGCTCGTCGCGGGCCTCGACCAGGTGCCGTCGCGGGACCTGCAGCCAGTCGAGCAGCCGGTCGGCCGGGTCGCTGCCCCACACGGCGGCATGGGCCACGCCGGTCGTGGGCCGGCGTACGCCCGGCGTGGAGACCTCGGCACCCACGAGCGCGTTGAACAGCGTCGACTTGCCGCTGCCGGTCGCGCCGGCCAGCGCCACGACGGTCGCGTCGCCCAGGGCCTCGCGGGCGCCGGCCTTGGCCAGCAGCGCACGGGCGGAGCCGACCTCGGGGACGTCGAGGCGCTCCTCGGCCAGCTCGACCGCCTCACGCAGCGCGGCGAGCCGGTCGGTCAGCGGCAGCTCACGCCGCCTCACCGCTCCCTCCTGCACGGGCCGGGCCGCCTCACGCGGGCGCCTGTGCGCGGCGGGCGGTGGCCAGCGCCGCCGCAGCCGCCCGGAGCCGCCCGGCGCTGCCCGGAACAGGCGTGGCCGCGTTCAGCAGCGCGTCGAAGCGGGCCTGCTCGCTGCGGAGCAGCCGGCTGGTCCGGTCGCGCAGGTCCTCCCGGGCCTTGGCCGCCAGCGATCGCACGGCGGCGTCGCCGAAGACCGCCTCGAGCAGCCGCTGGCCCAGCGCCGAGGTGCCCCCGGCCACCGCCACCTCACCGCCGGTCAGGCCTCCGGTGTGCGCGAAGACGGCGACCATGACGACGAGTCCGGCCCCGTTGACGCCGAGGCTGAGGACCCTTGCGGTCGAGCGCTTGCCCGCGCCCTCGCGGCGTACGAGGTCGAGGACGTAACCCTGCCAGTCGCGCACCTCGTCCTGCGCGGCTGCAGCGAAGCCGGGGCTGACGGTCTCCAGCTCGCGGAGCCGGTCGCCGAGCAGCCCGCTGCCGCCGGGCAGACCGCGCCAGGAGGTGGCGGCGCGCTCCGCGGCACGGTCGGCCTCGGTACGCAGCAGCTGCCCGACGCTGCTCTCGAGCGCGACCTTGAGTCCCTCACCGGGCGCCGGCCGACCGGTGACCGCAGCCGCGACCCGGTCACGCAGCCGCCCCACCTGCGCCTGCAGGCTGCGCATCCACTCCCCCGTGCCGACGAATTCCTGCCAGCGCGCGAGCACCTCGCCACGCAACAGGATGCCGCTGCGCATGCCGTCGTCGACACCCGCGACTGCCGTGTCGTATGCCGCCTGCACCGCGTCGGCCAGTGCGCCCGCCGCGACGTCCTGCGCGTGGACGGCAACGGCGAGCTGCTCGACCCGGCCGGTGAGGCTGTCCAGCGCACCGGACAACGTCTGGCGCACGACAGCGGCACGCTGCTCCTGGTCGGCGGCCAGCGTGTGCAGCCAGTCGCGCAGCGGCGCGACCTGGTCCGGCGGCAGGAGACCGGCGACGAGCGGGCGCTCCTCGACAACGAACAGCCGGGCGCTGTCGAGGCCGGCGCGGTGCAGCATGGCGGCCAGGTCGTCGCGCACCTCGGTCACCGCCTCGGGCGGCACCCGGTCCAGCACGACGGCCAGCGCGGTGCCGCGCTCCTGAGCCGTACGCAGCAGGTCCCACGGGACGGCGTCGGCGTAGCGGGCAGCTGTGGTGACGAAGACCCACAGGTCGGCGGCGGCCAGCAACTGCCCGGCCAGCGCGCGATTGGACTCGACGACCGAGTCGACGTCGGGGGCGTCGAGCAGGGCCAGGCCCGAGGGAAGGTCGGGGTGCGGGACGAGCCGGAGGGCGCCCGGTCCGGCGTCGGGACCGGTGCCGGTGGTGCGGGCCAGGCCGGGCAGGACGCGCTCGTCGGAGAAGTACGACACATCGGCCGCGGCGCAGACGAGCACCGGGGCCCGGGTGGTCGGGCGCAGCACGCCGGGCGCGGTGACCGTCGCGCCCAGGATGCTGTTGACGAGGGTCGACTTGCCCGCGCCGGTGGAACCGCCGACGACGGTCAGCAGCGGGGCGTCGAGGTCCCGCAGCCGCGGCAGCAGGTAGTCGTCGACCTGGTCCACGACCGCCCGCGCGGCGCTGTGTGCGGCGTCACGGTCCGGCGTGGCCAGGGCGAGCTCGACCCGGTCGACCTCGTCGCGCAGCACCTGCAGCGCCTCCGGCAGCCGGAGGGCGCCTGGCTCGGCCGGAGCAATCATGGGGCCGATCCTGCCCGAGGCGGAGTACGACATGCGTGCGGTGACATACGTGCGCTGGCAGGTGTGCGCTGGCAGGTGTGCGCTGGCAGGTGTGCGCTGGCAGGTGTGCGCTGATCGGTCTGGGCTACGGCAGCCGGGATCGCTGGACGAGCAGGGCAGCCAGACAGACCACGACGACGAGCAGGCTGATGACCAGGACGAGGTGCGGCACGGCCGCGGCCTGCCCACAGGCGACGTGCTCGGCGTAGATCTCCGGTAGGTCCGTCGGGCCGGAGGGATCCCCCAGGTACGGGAACCAGCTTCCGGCCGGTCCGCAGGAGCCGTAGCCGTCCGCGGTGACCGGGAAGACGAACGCCGCCGACGCCGCGGCCACGCCCAGGGCGAGGAGGGCGAGGGAGAACCGACGGCGCTTCATGGCGTTCGGTGGCGCAGCGGGTGGCCCAGCGGGTGGCACAGCGGGTGGGGCCGGCGCAGCGGGCGGCGGCGGCGCAGCGGGCGGCGGCGGCACAGCGCCGGCCATTGTCGGGGGGTCACGGCAGTCGTCCCCCTCAGCAACGCGTCGGTCTGACTCCGCTGACTGTGGCACAACGTGCCGCCGAGGCCGGAGCAAGATCTTCGGAACATCCACAGGACCCTGGCCCTGTGGATGTTCCGAAGATCTTGGTCTCATGTCGGCCCACCCCGGCGCGGTTGACGCGCCGGTAGCGGCTGCCCGATCGCAAGGCCTGCAACGTCTCAGAGCATCAGGACTAGGCTGCGGTCTTGCGACGGGACTGTTTAGGACCACCAACCGCTGCGACGGGTTGACAGATGCGAAACGGGACGACGCTCAACTGGCTGACCGCGCTGGTCGTCTGCCTCGGTTTCGTGTTGTTGCTGGCGGCCCTGGGCGTGGATGTCGCCGCGCTGGGCATCGGCTCAGTTCTCGCCCTCACGGCGGGCTTCGCCCTCGCCGAGTACCGCGCGACTGAGGGTTCGCTACGGCGTCAACGCCGGAACCGGCAGGCGCATCGCGAGGCGTCTGGGTGGCAGCAGCACCATGAGAACGACGACAGGCAGTTTCCCTAGGACGACCGGGCAAAGCGTCGACGTCACATAGGTGCTCTTCGCGGACGATGCAGAAGCCGTTCTGCAACAGGCGCGCGCCGCCACTACCCGTGCGGGCCGACCAAGATCTTCACGCCTGGTGATCTTCTGGTTGCTGGATCGGCAGCGGACACGCCGGCGCGTCTGCTGCGAATCCAGCATCCAGAAGATCAACTGCCGACGAGCCGACGCCACATAGGTGCCCTTCTCATCCAGCCTCAGGTCGCCGCGGCCGCGCTCCCGCATCGTCACCTGCAGGCTGCAGCACGGCGCACGCCGATGCTTCTGAACTACGGAGAAACAGGTTGCCCCGAGCGAGGATGGGCGCAGGCGTGGGCAGCCGAGCAGGCAGGTGTGCCTGCAGATATGTGGATCCACCCTGGCGGCCACCTGCCTGATCCTGAGGTCGTCCAGGAGATCGGCCCCGGGCAGCTGCGTGGTTCAGACGCTAGAGCTGAGTGCCCAGCAAGCGATCACTCGTCCAGCACCTGCAGCTCGTCGAAGCCCAGCTCGGCCTCCTCGCCCTCGGCAGCCAGCGCCTCCCGGACCACCCGGAAGGCGAGGCCCGCCGGGTAACCCTTGCGGGCGAGCATGCCGGCGAGCCGGCGCACCCGGGCGTCGGTGGCCAGACCGGCGGTGGTCCGCAGCTTGCGGTCCACCAGCGCGCGGGCGGTCGCGAGCTCCACGTCGGGATCGATCATGGCGACAGCTTCGGCCACGTCGCCGTCGGCCACCCCCTTGCGGCGCAGCTCCTGGGACAGGGCACGGCCGGCCAGCCCCTTGCCGCGGTGGCGCGAGGTGACCCACATCTGCGCGAACAGCGCGTCGTCGATCATGCCGACCTCGGTGAACCGGCTCAGCACCTGTTCAGCGACGTCGTCCTCGACACCCTTCTTGCGGAGCACAACGGCCAGCTCGGCGCGGGTACGCGGGGCGTACTCCAGCTGGTGCAGGCAGATCTGCCGAGCGGTGTCGACCGGGTCGGCGGGGGGCGTGGTCCAGGCAGTCCCCTGGTCGGGAACGCCGTCGCGGCCGTCTCGCCCGCGCGCTCGCGAGGAGGAGCGGGACGGCGACGGCCGCGAGGCGAAGCCCACTAAAGGTCGACCGGGACCGGCGCGGGCATCTCGGCCTCTGCATCGAGCTGCGGACCGATGTTGAGCTTCTCCTTGATGCGCTTCTCGATCTCGTCGGCGAGGTCGGGGTTGTCGCGCAGAAAGGCGCGCGCGTTCTCCTTGCCCTGGCCGAGCTGGTCGCCCTCGTAGGTGTACCAGGCACCGCTCTTCCGCACGATGCCGTGTTCGACGCCCATGTCGACCAGCGAGCCCTCGCGGCTGATGCCGTGGCCGTAGATGATGTCGAATTCCGCAATTTTGAAAGGGGGGCTGACCTTGTTCTTGACGATTTTTGCACGGGTTCTGTTTCCGACGGCGTCCGTACCATCCTTGAGGGTTTCGATCCGGCGGACGTCGATCCGCACAGACGCATAGAATTTCAAAGCCTTTCCGCCCGTGGTCGTCTCGGGCGAACCGAACATAATTCCTATCTTTTCCCGCAATTGGTTGATGAAGATTGCGGTGGTATTCGTGTTGCTCAGCGCACCGGTCATCTTGCGCAGCGCCTGGCTCATGAGGCGGGCCTGCAGTCCCACGTGGCTGTCACCCATCTCCCCCTCGATCTCGGCTCGCGGCACGAGGGCGGCCACCGAGTCGATGACGATGATGTCGAGTGCACCGGAGCGGACCAGCATGTCGGCGATCTCGAGGGCCTGCTCCCCCGTGTCCGGCTGCGAGACCAGCAGGGCATCGGTGTCGACGCCCAACTTCTTGGCGTAGTCCGGATCAAGCGCGTGCTCGGCGTCGATGAACGCCGCGATACCGCCCAGCGCCTGCGCGTTCGCCACCGCATGCAGCGCCACCGTGGTGTTGTGGGACAGCACGCCGTTGGCCAGAAAGCTGTGCGTCTGCGGCAGCATCAGGTCGAAGGTCGGCTGCAGGCCGGCGTCCTCGACCGCCACGACCTTCTCGTACGTCTGCCGCGCCGCGGTGAGACCGGCAAGATGCTCGAGCACAGCACGCCCCCCGGAGGACAGCCGTTCGCGGTGGAGGTCGGCCCAGGCGACGATGCGGGCCAGTCTGGTACGCGAACAACTGAGGTCCATCTCCGTGCGGAAGAGGTCGCCGGCGATGCGGTCGAAGTCACGGTCGCCGCCGATGTCGTCGCGCAGGTCCTTGATGAGACCTGACAGATGCGGGATGTTCTCGAACTGCGGGTCGCGAACGGAAGCCCGGAAGTTGCGCGCCACCTGGGCCCGACGACGTGGGGATCGGAAGCCGACCTCGTCCAGGAAACGCTGCGCCGAAGCAGGATTGATCGTCACCGACCAGTAGTGGCGCTGATAGTCCTCGCGCCAGGTCGCCGCCACCGTGCTCGGTACGCCGAGGCCGAGCAGCAGGAGCTGAACCTCGTGGGCGAGCTGCTCCGACGCGGTTCCGAGACCGACCGTGGACGAGACGTCGATCCAACCGTCGCCTTCGAACAGCGCCGACAGGAAGGCACGCTGCGCCTTGTGGCCCGCGGTTCGGATGACGTACGGCACCGTCTTGTGGTGCGCCGTCACGAGATCCAGGCCGTACTCGTGCCGGAGGGACTCCCGCAGCACGGTCGGCTTGAGGATGTCGTACTCCTGGTCGTTGTAGCAGCGGACCTCCATGCCGGGGAAGTGCTGCTCGACAAGGGAGAGGTATTCGGCGGCGACGTCAGCGTCCTTGTTCGTGAAGCGGATCTTCGTGCGACTCGTCAGGGTGCCCTCGGCGATGAGGTAGCCGAGGAACACGGCGAGCCCTTCACTGACGCCGTCCCCGCTCGCGGCCTCCACCGCACCGAAGGTTGCGGACACCACCGTGTCGCCGACCTTGATGTCACCGGCGTTGCGCCACACGACGAAGCCACGCTCGCTCACGACACGCAGCGGGTGGTTGTGCGTCGCCTTGACGCCTCGGCCGGAGGCAAGTCTCACGTCGAGCACCGGCTTGCGATTGTTGTGGGTCAGTGCGGCCACGCTCTCGAGCTCGCCGCGCTCGTTGACCGCACGCAGTCCGAGCTCCTGGACGTCCGTGACGCGCGACGTGCAACTGGCCTTCATGCCGGCGCGCGTGAAGAGTTCTGCAACCGTCTCCAGGCCGATGTCCGTCCACACGTGGGTATCGGCCGTCAGGCACTTCCCGCTGCTCTCCGGTCCGTAGATCTCCACCACCCGACCGCGCGGCAGGCCGCCGATCCCGAGGGCCACGTCGAGCGCGATCGAGCCGGTCGGGATCACCCCGATCGGCACCCGCACCTCGTCGCCCAGACGCATCACCGAGCCCTTGCCGAAGCTCTTGTCGATCTGGGCCAGCGCCATCTCCAGCGCCTTCTCGCGATCCGGTCCTGCCATCTGCTTCTCCGTTGGTCGACGAGCTGGCGCCCGTAGCTGCGGTCCGATCGGCGGTGACGCTAGGAGCGACCCCCGACACTTCGGAAGGAGGTGCAGCCGCTCTGTGGACACCCGGACGAGGCAGACGCTAGCCCGAACGCCCGTTCGAAACCGGGCGACACGCCGGGCTCATCGTTCGGAAGCCGGCGCCTGCGTCGCCTCGCACACCGCCCGCCAGACCGTCTTCGCGTCGTCGCCGTCCGCGAGGGCCCGCTCGACCGTACGGCCGCCGAGCGTCGCGAGGACCTGGTCGGTGGCGTAGGAGCGGGCGTACGACACGCCGAACCGGCTCTCCATCCGCTTCCAGAACTCGCTCAGCCGCACCCGATCCACGATAGGCACCGACCGGACGAGCACCCGGTGCCGACGGACCGTGCTGCTGGCGGGAGTCGCCGGGGTGGAACTCGAGGACGATCCGCACGGCTGAGCACCCGCCCGCCGGGGCAGGGCGCGAGGCATGGACGTCGACGTGGTGCACCTGCCCGAGCGCTCCCGCTTCGAGGCCGAGGTCGAGGGCGCCGTCGCCTTCCTGACCTACGAGCGGACAGGCGGGACGGCGGTCATGACCCACACCGTGGTCCCGCGTCACCTCGAGGGACGCGGCATCGCCGGCCGCATCGTGGAGACCGCCGCCAACTGGGCCCGCGGTGAGGGGCTCAGCATCGAGCCGCAGTGTTCGTACGTCCGCTCCTGGCTCCAGAAGAACGGCCGGTCGACAATGGGGACGTGACCGCGCTCGCCCGCTTCTCCCCCGCGACGCGGGCCTGGTTCCACGACGCCTTCGAGGCGCCCACGCCCGCTCAGGAAGGCGCGTGGGACGCCATCTCCAGCGGCCGGGACACCCTGGTCGTCGCGCCGACCGGCAGCGGTAAGACGCTGTCCGCCTTCCTGTGGTCGCTGGACCGGCTCGCGTCCACCCCGCCTGCGCAGGAGCCGCGGCACCGCTGCCGGGTGCTGTACGTCAGCCCGCTCAAGGCGCTGGCCGTCGACGTCGAACGCAACCTGCGCGCCCCGCTCACCGGCATCCGGCAGGCCGCCCAGCGGCTCGACCTGCCGGTGCCCGACATCACCGTCGGGATCCGCTCCGGTGACACCCCGGCCGAGCAGCGACGCCGGTTCAACAGGGTCCCGCCGGACGTGTTCATCACCACGCCGGAGTCGCTGTTCCTGGTGCTGACCAGCGCTGCCCGGGAATCGCTGCGCGGCGTGCAGACGGTCATCGTCGACGAGGTGCACGCTGTCGCCGGGAGCAAGCGCGGGGCGCACCTCGCGCTGTCGCTGGAACGGCTGGACGAGCTGCTGGACCGGCCGGCGCAGCGCATCGGGCTGTCGGCGACGGTCCGCCCGGTCGACGAGGTCGCGCGCTTCCTCGGCGGCACCCGCGAGGTGGTCGTGGTGCAGCCGCCGAGCAACAAGACCATCGAGGTGCAGATCGTCGTCCCGGTCGAGGACATGAGCGCGCTCGGCGAGAGCACCGGTCCGGTACGCGGAGGCTCGGCGGCCGGCAGCGAGCCGCGCTCCTCGATCTGGCCGGCGCTCGAGGAGCGCATCGTCGACCTGATCGCATCCCACCGGGCGACCATCGTGTTCAGCAACAGCCGCCGGCAGGCCGAGCGGCTCACCAGCCGGCTCAACGAGATCGCGACCGAGCGGACGGAGTCCTTGCGTCATGCTGAGGGGAGCGTCTTGCCGCTCATCGAGCATGACGCAAGGGCTTGTCCCGCAGCACATCCCGGACAGGGCGGGGTCGGCGCAGGCAGCGCGCCATGGGGCAACGGCACGCCCGCAGGCGGGGAGGTCCTCGAGATCGCCCGCGCCCACCACGGGTCGGTGTCGCGTGAGCAGCGGCTGTCGATCGAGGAGGCGCTGAAGTCCGGCCGGCTACCGGCGGTGGTCGCCACGAGCAGTCTCGAGCTCGGCATCGACATGGGCGCGGTCGACCTGGTCGTACAGGTGGAGTCGCCGCCGAGCGTGGCCTCCGGTCTGCAGCGGATCGGCCGCGCCGGCCACCAGGTGGGCGCGATCAGCCGGGGTGTCATCCTGCCGAAGTACCGGGGCGACCTGGTCCAGTGCGCCGTGGTCGCGGAAGGCATGACGGGCGGCGGTATCGAGGCCACCACCTACCCGCGCAACCCGCTGGACGTGCTGGCCCAGCAGATCGTGGCCATGTGCGCGCTGGAGGCCTGGCAGCTCGACGATCTCGCCGCCGTCGTGCGCCGCGCGGCGCCGTTCGCCGCCCTGCCGCAGAGCGCGCTCGAGGCGGTGCTCGACATGCTGTCCGGCCGCTACCCCAGCGACGACTTCGCCGAGCTGCGGCCGCGCATCACCTGGGACCGCGTCACCGGCACCCTCGCCGGGCGGCCCGGTGCGCAGCGGCTGGCGGTCACCTCCGGTGGGACCATTCCCGACCGCGGGATGTTCGGCGTGTTCCTGGTCGGCGACAAGGGCTCCCGCGTCGGCGAGCTCGACGAGGAGATGGTCTACGAGTCGCGGGTCGGCGACATCTTCCTGCTGGGATCCAGCGCGTGGCGGATCGAGGACATCACCCACGACCGGGTCCTCGTCACACCGGCGCCGGGACAGCCGGGGCGGATGCCGTACTGGCACGGCGACGCACCCGGCCGGCCGGTCGAGCTCGGCCGCGCCCTCGGCGCGTTCCTGCGTGAGCTGTCGGCGATGACGCCGGACGAGGCGACGGCGCGGTTGACCGACGCCGGGCTGGACCTGAACGCGACACAGAACCTGCTCGCCTATCTGGCCGAACAACGGGAGGCGACAGGCACGCTGCCCGACGACCGCACGATCCTGGTCGAGCGCTTCCGCGACGAGCTCGGCGACTGGCGGCTGGCGATCCATTCGCCGTTCGGCGCACAGGTCAACCAGCCGTGGGCGCTGGCCCTGGCCGCGCGGCTGCGCGAGAGCTACGGCGTGGACGTGCAGTCGATGCACTCCGACGACGGCATCGTGCTGCGCCTCCCCGAGACCGAGGAGGCTCCGGACGGGTCGGTCGCGGTCTTCGCCCCCGACGACGTCGAGCCGGCCGTGCAGACCGAGGTCGGCGGAAGCGCGCTGTTCGCCAGCCGCTTCCGTGAGTGCGCAGCCCGGGCGCTGCTGCTCCCCCGCCGCAACCCGGCCCGCCGCACCCCGCTGTGGCAGCAGCGGCAGCGGTCGGCCCAGCTGCTCGGCGTGGCGTCGCAGTACGGCAGCTTCCCGGTCGTCCTGGAGACGATGCGGGAGGTTCTCCAGGACGTGTTCGACGTGCCCGGCCTGGTCCAGCTGATGAGGGACGTGGAGGCGCGCAGGGTCCGCCTCGTCGAGGTGGAGACGTCCCAGCCATCGCCGTTCGCCCGCTCGCTGCTGTTCGGCTACCTCGGCGCCTTCATGTACGAGGGGGATGCCCCACTGGCGGAGCGGCGCGCCCAGGCACTCTCGCTCGACAGCGCGTTGCTGGCCGAGCTGCTGGGGCAGGCGGAGCTGCGCGAGCTGATCGACGCCGACGCGCTGGCCGAGGTCGAGACCGAGGTGCAACGACTGGCCGAGGGCCGGCGCGCGAAGGACCACGAGGGCGTCGCGGACCTGCTGCGGATGCTCGGTGACCTCACCACGGCAGAGGTCGAGCAGCGTGGCGGCGAGTCGGGGTGGCTGGTCGAGCTGGAGGGCCAGCGCCGGGCGCTGCGGGTCCGGATCGCCGGTGAGGAGCGCTGGGTCGCGGTCGAGGACGCCGGCCGGCTGCGGGACGCGCTGGGCACGGCTCTGCCGGTCGGGGTGGCTGAGGCGTTTCTCGAGCCGGTGCAGGACCCGGTCGGCGACCTGGTCTCGCGCTTCGCCCGCACGCACGGCCCGTTCTCCCCGGCCGAGGTGGCGGCACGCTTCGGCCTCGGGATCGCCGTGGTGGACGGCGCTCTCGCGCGGCTGGCCGTCAGCGGACGGGTCGTGCACGGCGAGTTCCGTCCAGGTGGCAGCGGCCTGGAGTGGTGCGACACCGAGGTGCTGCGGTCGCTGCGCCGCCGGTCACTGGCCAAGCTGCGCAAGGAGGTCGAACCGGTCCCACCGGAGGCGCTTGCGCGCTTCCTGCCACAGTGGCAGGGCATTTCGGTTTCCAGCGGCCGAGGCACGGACGCGCTGCTCCGGGCGATCGAACAGCTGCAGGGCGCCTCTGTGCCGGCGTCCTCGCTCGAGACGCTGGTGCTCCCCTCCCGCGTCGCCGGCTACACCCCCTCGATGCTCGACGAGCTGACCGCCTCCGGCGAGGTGCTCTGGGCCGGCCAGGGCTCGCTGCCCGGCAACGACGGGTGGGTGTCGCTGCAGCTGGCCGACAGCGCCGACCTGCTGCTCCCGCCGCCGCTGGAGAGGTCGTCCACTCCCCTGCACGACCGGGTGCTGGCCGAGCTCGAGGGCGGCCAGGCGCTGTTCTTCCGGCAGCTGGCCGACCGGGTCGAGTCGCCGGCGGACAGCGAGCTGCAGACCGCGCTGTGGGACCTGGTCTGGGCCGGCCACCTCACCAATGACACCCTCGGCCCGCTGCGCGCGCTGCTCGGCACAGGCCGTACGGCCCACAGCTCCAAGCGCGCGCCGGTCCGCCAGCGGTCCCGCTACGGCCGGTCGGTCCTGCCCACCCGTACCGGTCCGCCGACGGTGGCCGGACGGTGGTCGCGGCGCCCGGACCGCGACGTCGACACGACGCGTCGTACGCACGCGCTGGCCGTGGCGCTGCTCGACCGGCACGGCATCGTCACCCGGGGCGCGGTCATGGCCGAGCGCGCGCCGGGCGGCTTCGCCGCCGTCTACGCCGTGCTCAAGGCGCTCGAGGAGGCCGGCCGGGTCCGCCGCGGCTACTTCGTCGAGGGGTTGGGCGCCGCCCAGTTCGCCGCACCGGGAGCCGTGGACCGGATGCGGGCGCTGGCCGCCGCGCAGCCGGCCGGCGACGAGCCGCCGTGGGAGACGCCGGTACCCGGCGGCCGGGGCAGCTCCGCGTACGCAACGCAGCAGCGCCGGCGCCGGGACGAGGCGCGGGCGGTGGTGCTGGCGGCCACCGATCCGGCGAACCCATACGGCGGCGCGCTGCCCTGGCCGGAGCGGGAGGCCGAGGGCGGGCACCGGCCGGCCCGCAAGGCCGGGGCGCTGGTGGTGCTCGTCGACGGCGCGCTGGTGCTCTACGTCGAGCGCGGCGGCAGGACGCTACTCAGCTTCCGCGACGACGACGGCTGCCTCGGACCCGCCGTCGACGCGCTCGCGCTGGCCGTACGCGAGGGCGCCCTCGGTCGGCTCACCGTGACCAAGGCCGACGGCGAGGCGGCGCTGACCTCCCCGCTGGGGCTGGCGCTGGAGGCCGCCGGGTTCCGCCCGACCCCGCGGGGGCTGCGCCTGCGCGCGTGATCGGCAGCTCCACCCCGCGCACCCCCTCCGGTGACGCACCGCGCGAGCCCGCCGGTGATCCACGGGGAGTTTGACGCGGCATCGGCCCGGGATTCCACCTCAAAGCTCGCGTGGATCATGGAGGGGGTCGTGTGGATCACCGGAGGGGGCGCACCCCTCAGCGCCGCTTCAGGATCCTCGACCCGGCCGGCGAAGGCAGCCCGTCACGGACCGCCCGGACGTAGACCCGCGAGCCGACGCCGACGTCCGGCAGCTGGACGCTCCAGGACCCCGTGGCCGCGTCCAGCATCGCGTGGACGGGCCGGGCGAACGTCGGGTCGCCGACGGACACCTGCACGTGCTCGACGCTGGGGTGGAAGCCGGCGGCCTGCGGGTCGGCGCCCAGATCCGGGAAGGCCACCGCCCCGCCGGCCACCACCGGCCGACCGCGCGTGCCGCCGGTGAGCTGGTCGATGGTCGCGCCGAACTCCAGCCCGGTCCTGGGCAGCTTCGCCGGGGTGACGGTGAGCTGCGAGGCGTGCGCACCCTCGTAGCCGTAGGCCCAGGTCCGGACGCCGAGGTGCTCGGCCTGGAAGGTCAGCTGCTCCCCCGCGACGGCCGGCCGGTCGGTGGTGAAGGTCATCTCGAACTTCGTCCAGCACTGCTCACCGAGCGCCTCGCAGACCGCGGCGTCGGCGGTCGGCCGGGTGGGCTGCAGCCCGCCGGACCCCCGCCCGATCTCGCGGTCGGTCGCGACGAGCACGCCGGTGACCTCCGCCGCCGCCTGCTCGGTGGCGAGGTAGACGGTCGCGGTGACCTTCGAGCCGGCGGGCAGCGGCGCGTCGAGCATGTCCGCAGCGGCCCAGATGCCAATCGGGCGGTACGCCGCGGCCACCGAGGTGATGCGGCTGCCGTAGCAGGGCTCGCGATCACCCGTGGCGTCGGTCCGCGTCATGTACTCGCTGTCCGAGGCCGCGCAGGGACCGTCGGCACCGGCGCCGGGCTTCGCGCCGCCGAGCTCGCTGGTCCGGTGCAGCTGGTAGGTGAAACCCTCCGTCGGCGCCGGTTGGACGAAGCGCGCCCGGTTCCGGTCGTAGGCGGTGAGCCCGGGAGCCGCCGGGGCGGTCGTCGGCTCGCCGGTGCCGTCGAAGCGCTCGTCCGTGGTGTAGCCGGTGCTGCAGGCGTCGGGCTTGCCGTCGCCGTCGCGGTCGAAGTCGCCGTAGACGTCGTAGCGCTGCTCGCACACCTCACGGAAGAAGGCGTCCTCCTCGCTCCGGTCGGGCAGGCCCTGCTCCCCCAGCAACACGGCCAGCGCCCGGGTCGCGCTGTTCGGGGTCGCCGCGCCGTAGCCCTCGAAGGCGTACCGCGACTGGGTGCCGGTGTAGGTGGCCGGGAACGGGAACCGGCTCTGCGCGCCGGGCTCCTCGAGCGCCTGGGTGGTCTTGAGCACCACGCCGCGCAGCTCCTCGCGGGTCAGCTTGCCGTCGGCGAGGAACGTGCTGCCGCCGACCGCCGCGCCCTGGGCCACGACCTGCTTGCCCTTCTGCCCGGGCGCGCCGTCACCGAGCCGGTCGCGCACCTCGGTCAGCACGCTGCCGAAGACGCCGGCGGTGTACGGCGTGGCCGCCGAGGTCCCGCCGAACGCGCACTGGCCGACGATCGTCGTACGGCAGGCGGACGGCAGGTTGCCGTCGCCCCAGGCGGAGACGTCGGCGGGGATGCCGTCGCCGACGATGGCGCCCTGGTTGTCGCGGCGCAGCGCGCCGACGGTGACGTTCCAGTCCGGGCCGGTCTGGTCCGAGCCGTAGGTCACGATCGGCACGTCGAAGGCGTTGCCGACGCCGTTGCCGGCGGCGAACAGCGTCGTCTGCCCGCGCTCGGCGGCCTTCTTGGTGACGTCGTCGCCGACCAGCGGGCCGATCGGGAGGCCGCCGATGTAGCCGAAGCTGTTGGAGCTGATGTCGACCCAGTCGAAGCCGGCGACGACGCTCTCGTCGAGCGCCTCGACGTGCACCAGCAGGCAGGTCGGGCAGTAGCCGTAGCGGTTGCCGGCCGACACCGACGACGAGCCGGTGCCGTGGCCGTTGTCGTCCAGGATCGGGTGGGTGTCCGCGCCGCTGGTCGCACCGGTGGAGCCACCGGCGTCGTACGCGCCGATGATCTTTGTGCCGGGGATCCAGTACAGCTGCCCGGGCGAGATGACCCGGTTGCCGTCGAACAGGAACTCGTCACGCTCGGGCAAGTAGCCGGCGTCGGTGCTGACCGGCAGCGCCCGGGCGTCCTTCGGGTAACCGGGGAGATACTCCGACGGGTGCCGGGTGAAGTTGCGGGTCAACTCCAGCACCTCGGGGTCGGGGTAGGCCCCGGCGGAGAACTCGGCGTGGTAGGGGTTGATGCCGCTGTCGGCGATCCCGATCACGGTGATCGGGACCTGCTGCTCGCGGACCTGCTCGGCCGTGCCGACGAAGACCGACGTGGTGCGCTGGCGCTCCAGGCCGGTGCTGTCCTTGGCGCGGAAGGTCACCAGGTGGCGGCCGGCCGGCAGCGACGGCCGGACGGTGGTCCCGGACAGGTCGGTCACGCCGTCCTGGTCGAGGTCCCAGCCGGCGGTGACCCGCCCGGTGCCGCCCGTCAGAGTCGCCGCCAGCTGCTGCTTCGCGCCGTCCACGAAGCGGTACGGGCCGCCGGCGTCGACGACCGGTCGCGGGTCACCGCCGGCCACCGTCGTGACGGAGGCCGTCATCGTCAGCGCCGGATCACCCGTGGTGGCCCAACGGGTCGCGAGCACGGTCCAGGTGCCCCCGACCGGGGAGGCGACCTCTGCCTCCTCGAAGTCCGGCGGGGCGTTGCCGCTGGAGGCAGCTTCCTCGCCGGTCGGGTCACGCAGCACCAGGTCGTAGTCGTTGGCCGGGTTGGCCCACTTCAGCGCGACCCGCAGCGACGACAGGCCGGCCGGCACGACCAGCGGGAACTCCCGGCTGGAACCGGTGGCGAACGTCCCGGGCGTGGGATCGGCCACCGTCTGGCTCGCCAGCTCGGTCCGCTCGCCGGCGGCCTCGGCGACGACCACGGTGACGGTGTCGGTGGCCTTCCGGCCCGAGGAGTCCCGCACGGCGAGCGTGACGGTGTGCCGGCCCGGCTCGACCTTCGTCGTGTCGAGCGCGGCGGCCGGCTGGTCGCCGATACGGAGCGTGCCGGCGTCGGCCGTCCAGGCGTAGGAGTAGCCGCCGGCCCCGCCGTAGCCGTTGCCGAGCAGCGTGACGACCTCCCCGGCCTGCACGAAGGCGCTGTCACCGGCGTCGGCGACCAGCGGCGCCGGGGCTGCCCGGCCGGCCGGCTTGGCCGGGTGCGCGACGGCCGGCACGGTGAGCGCCGCGGCGAGCAGCGAGGCTGCCACCACCATGAGCAGGACGGGGCGTCGGGACATGCAGGGAGGTCCTTCCACAACGTGCGGCGCGCGAGCCGCGCACCCGGTGGTGTTCGACGCGGGACCCCCGACCTCCTGCTGCTGTGGCGTCGGCGGTCCCGGTGACCGGTCGAGGAGACTCCCGGAAAGCTCGCCCGGGCCTGCTCCGGCTCCGGGGCGCGGCAGGGGCGGCAGGATGGGCCGATGAGATCCGCACGTGCCTGAGGGCGACACCGTCTGGCTCGCGGCGAAGCGGCTGCACGAGGCGCTCGCCGGGCAGCGGCTCACGCGCAGCGACTTCCGGGTCCCGTCACTGGCGACGGTGGACCTGGCGGGCCGGACGGTGCTCGCGGTGGTGCCCCGGGGCAAGCACCTGCTCACCCGGCTGTCCGGCGGGCTGACGCTGCACACCCACTTCCGGATGGACGGGTCCTGGCACCTCTACCGGCCGGGCGACCGGTGGACCGGCGGGCCGGCCTGGCAGGTGCGCGTGGTCCTCGAGACCGCCGACCGGCAGGCGGTCGGTTACCGGCTGCCGGTCGTCGAGCTGGTGACCGACGAGAGCGCCGCGGTGGGGCACCTCGGCCCGGACCTGCTCGCCGAGGACTGGGACCTCGAGGAGGCGCTGCACCGGCTCAGAGCCGACCCGGCGCGTGAGGTGGGGCTGGCGCTGCTGGACCAGCGCAACCTGGCCGGGCTCGGCAACCTCTACCGCACAGAGGTGCTCTTCCTGCGCGGCCTGACGCCGTGGGTGGCCGTCGGGGACGTGCCCGACCTGCCCGGGCTGGTGGAGAAGGGCCGCCGGCTGATGCTGGCCAACCGCGAGCACTGGGAGCAGTCCACGACCGGCTCGCTGCGGGGCGGTGAGCAGCACTGGGTGTTCGAACGGGCCGGTCGTCCGTGCCGGCGCTGCGGCACCCGCGTCCTGTCGGCGGAGCAGGGCGAGCCGCCCGCCGCACGGCTGACCTACTGGTGCCCGCGCTGCCAGCTGGGCCCTATCGGCCCAGAGCGTCCAGCGCGGCCAGGTCCTCGGGGCTGAGCGAGAAGCCGTCGAGGTCGGCGTTGGACCGGATCCGCTCCGGGGTGGACGACTTCGGGATCGTGACCACGCCGTGCTGCAGGTGCCAGCGGTTGACGACCTGCGCCGGGGTCCGCCCCAGCCGCGCGGCGGTGCCGGTGACGACGGGGTGCTCCAGGGTGCCGCCCTTGAGGCCGCTGTAGCCCTCCAGGACGACGCCCCGCTCGCGGTGGCCGTTCTCGACGGCCTGGTCGTACAGCAGTGGGCTCCACTTGACCTGGTTCACGGCCGGCAGCACCCCCGTCGCCTGCTCCAGCTCGTCCAGCTGCTCCAGGCTGAAGTTGCTGACACCCACGTCCGTGGCGAGCCCGTGCTCACGAGCGTGCAGGAAGTGCTCCCACAGCGGCACCGGCGCCGCAGGCGGCCAGTGGACGAGCCACAGGTCCACCGCGTCCAGGCCGAGCGCCTCCAGCGACTGCTCCAGCACGACCCGCGCCTCGGTGGCCCTGTCCGGCGGGCACTTCGTGGTCACGAAGACCTCCTCGCGGGGCACTCCCGACGAGCGCAGCCCCGCGCCCACCTCCCGCTCGTTGCCGTAGATCGTGGCGGTGTCCAGGTGCCGGTAGCCCGCCTCCAACGCCTGCTCGACCGACTGCTGAGCGGCCGGGCCCTCGAGCCGCCAGGTCCCGAAGCCCAGCAGCGGGATGGCGCCGCCGGACGGGAGCGACGCGGACAGGGCGGGGACGGCAGGAGTCATCCCGCGTCCCTGCCCGGCAGCCGGCGGACGGAAAACGTCCGCGCACTTCCGGCGCGCCGGGTCAGGACACCTCGCGCAGGCCCTGCGCCAGCCCGTGCAGCCGGTCGGCGGCCTCCTGGAGCCGGCTGGTCGCGAGCGGGTCCGCGCTGGCGGCGACCAGGTCGGCGACCGCGGTCACCAGCCGTTCCTGGCAGCCCACGCCCTCCTCGAGGGCACGCAGCAGCGCCGGGTCGGCGCCGCGGTGCGGCTCGACGGCGGCCAGCCGCACCGCCTGCCAGCGCAGCGCGGTGTCGGCCTCGGCCGCGGCCTGCCACGCCTCCTCGGCGGCCTCCCGACCGGCGGGCGAGACGAGCGGCACCAGCCGGCGCAGCTCCTCGCGGACGACCTCCAGCCGGCGGACGAAGGGGAACGCCACACTCCCCACCGCCGGCGGCAGCGGTACGGGCGCAGCGGGGGCCGTGGCCGCCGGCAGCGCCCGGAACAGCAGCGGCTCCGGGCTGTACAGGATGCTGAAGGACCGCGCGGCGGCCAGACCGGAGAAGAACGCGACGCCGCCCACGAGCGCCTGCGGCCCCCCGTCGAGCGCAATGCTGGCCAGCCCGAGCACCGCGAAGGCGGCCGCCTGCTTCGGCAGCGCAGCGCGGGCCTTGTCCCGCCGGCGCTCGCGCCGCTGCGCGGCCCGGGCGAGGGCCGCCTCGGTGCGAGCCTGCGCCCGCGAGGCGACCCGCGCACGACGCGACAGCCGCCAGGCCAGCTGCCGGTCGCCGGCTCCCGGGAGCACGGCGCTCTAGGGGGCCTTGTCGGGGTCGGCCTCGGTGGCCGGTGCGATGCTGGGCGTCCCGCTGTCGGCCGGTGCGGCGGTGGGCGTCCCGCTGGTCAGCGACGGGGAGGCGGCCGGCGGGGCGCTGAGCTGGTGACCGGCCATGCTGGCGCGGATCTGGTCCAGCCGTGAGGCACCCGCCATCTCCAGCGAGGAGGTCTGCACCTCGCGCATCCGCCCTTCGACGCTGTTCTGGGCGAGCTCGGCGGTGCCGAGGGCCTTGGCGTAGCGCGCCTCGATCTTGTCGCGCACCTCGTTGAGGTTCGGCGTGCTGCCCGGCGCGGACAGCTCCGACATCGAGGACAGGCTGGCCGAGACCTGCTCCTGCATCTTGGCCTGCTCGAGCTGGGTGAGCAGCTGGCTGCGCTCGGCCAGCTTCTGCTGGACGTGCTGGGCGTTCTGCTCGACGGCCGTCTTGGCCTGCTCCGCGGCCCGCAGCGCCTGGTCGTGCAGGCTCTTCAGGTCCTCCATCGACTGCTCCCCGGCGACCAGCTGGGTGGCGAAGGTGTTGGCGGTCTGCTCGTACTGCTGTGCCTTGGCCTCGTCGCCCGCGGCGCGGGACTGGTCGGCCAGCACGAGCGCCTGGCGCGCGGAGCCCTGCAGCTTCTCGACCTCGCTCATCTGGCGGGCCAGCTTCATCTCCAGCTGGCGCTGGTTGCCGATGACGGCCGCCGCCTGCTGTGTCAGCTGCTGATGCGACCGCTGGGCCTCCTCGATCGCCTGCTGGATCTGGATCTTGGGATCGCTGTACTCGTCCAGCTTCCCGGACAGCAGCGCCATCAGGTACTTCCAGCCCTTGACGAAGGGGTTGGCCATCTCGGTGCTCCTGTTCGCTCGTACTACCTGGTGCGCAGTCTGGCAGCCCGGCCGCCTCAGGCAGCGGCGACCACGTCGTGCACCGCGGGCACGCCGGCGCGCCGCGGCACGGGCGGGCCGTGCGCACCGACCGGCTCCAGCGCCGGCAGCCGGGCGGGGAGGGTCTGCGGGCCGGGCGCCGGCTCGGGCTCCAGCACCGACAGGCTCTCGCTGACCTCGCGCAGGACATCGGACAGCCGGACGCCCAGCGCACGGCAGATGCTGGCCAGCAGCTCCGAGGAGGCCTCCTTCTGTCCGCGCTCGACCTCCGAGAGGTAGCCCAGGCTGACCCGCGCCGCCGAGGAGACCTCGCGCAGGGTGCGCTCCTGGCTCAGTCGACTGGTGCGCAGGGCCTCGCCCAGCAGGGTGCGGAGCACCGCCACGTTCCCACCTCCTCGTCCGCCGCCACGTTACTCGCCGCCGTCCTGCCCAGCGAGAGCTGTGCGGATGCGCCTGCGTCCGCTGCCAGCGTAAGAACCCGCTCAGCCGCCGCCGGATTCCGCCGGGAGCGCCCGCCGCAGCAGGTCCAGGGCGGCGGTCACCGCCAGCAGCCGGACCCTGGACCGGTCCCCCGGCACGCGCAGCGAGCGGATCGTCGTGCCGGCCGGCCCGGACAGGCCGACGTGCAGCGTCCCGGCCGGCTGCCCCTCCTGCAGGTCCGGCCCGGCCACGCCGGTGAGCCCCAGGCCGTACGTCGCACCGAGCCGCGCGCGGACACCGTCGGCCAGGGCGGCGGCGGTCGGCGAGGAGACCGCGCCGTGCGCGGCGAGCACCTGCTCCGGCACACCGGCCAGGCTCACCTTGAGGTCGCTCGCATAGACCTGCACCCCGCCGCGGAAGACCGCGCTGCTGCCGGGGATCTCCGTCACGGCCGCGCCCAGCAGCCCGGCGGTCAGCGATTCGGCCACGGCCAGGGTGGCGCCGGCCGCCGCGAGCCGCCGGACGACGACCGCCGCGAGGTTGTCGGCGTCGTGGCCGAACACGCTGTCACCCAGGACCTCGCGGGCGGCCTCCACCAGCGGGTGCAGGACCCGGTCGGCCTCCGCCGCACCGGCCGCAGCCGTCGTCAGGCGGACCCGCACGATGCCGCCTGCGGCGAGGTAGGCCAGCGCGACTCCGGCGGGCACGGGAACGGCCGCATCGACCAGACCGGCGACGGCGCTCTCGCCGAGCCCGGCGCAGTGCAACGTCCGGGTCAGCACCACCTGGCCGCTGCGGGCGGCGATCTCGGCGAGCACCCCGCCACTCATGACCGCGGCCAGCTCGTGCGGCGGGCCGGGCAGGGCGAAGACCAGCCGGTCCCCCAGCTCCACCCGCAGCCCGGGGGCGGTGCCGACCGGGTTCTCCAGCGCGGTCGCGCCCCGCGGCAGGTCGGCCTGCTGCAGGGCCGCGTCCGGCAGGTCGTAGCCGTAGGCCGCGAACTGACCCCGCAGCCGCTCCTCGAGGTGGGCCTGCCGATCCAGCGGCACGCCCGCGACCTCGGCGACCGCGTGCCGGGTGAGGTCGTCGACGGTCGGCCCCAGGCCGCCGGTGACGACCACGACGTCGGCGTCCTCGAGGGCCCGTCGTACCGCCGTGACGATGCGGGTCGCGTCGTCCCCGACCATCGAGGAGTGCACGACGGGCGCACCGACGGCGGCCAGCTCGGCACCGAGCCAGGCCGCGTTGCCGTTGACGATGTCGCCGAGCAGCAGCTCGTCACCCACCGCGACGACGGCAGACCTCACGCGCGGCGTCGCCGCTTCGTCTCGGCCCGCTCGGAGGTGGCCCGCAGCACCAGGGCCCGGACCACGATCTCGACGCCGGTGACGACGGTCAGCAGCACCGCAACCGCCATCAGGACGCCGGCCCCGGTGTGCAGGACACCGCTCAGCGGCAGCAGGTAGAGCGTGAGAGCCACGCCCTGGAGCGCCGTCTTGAGCTTGCCGCCGCGGCCGGAAGGCAGGACGCCGTGGCGCAGCACGACCAGCCGCAGCAGCGTCACGCCGATCTCCCGCACGAGGACCAGCACCGTCACCCACCACGGCAGCTCGCCGAGCAGCGACAGCCCGATCAGCGCCGCACCGATCAGCGCCTTGTCGGCGATCGGGTCCATCAGCTTGCCGAAGGAGGTGACCAGCCCACGGCTGCGGGCGATCTGGCCGTCGATGCGGTCGGTCAGCGCAGCGAGGACGAAGACCGCGGCGGCAATCAGCCGTAACCCGGCGTCCTGACCGCCGCGCGCGAACAGCACGGCGAGGAAGACCGGGACGAGCAGCAGGCGCAGGACGGTGAGGTAGTTCGCCAGGTTCCACGGGCTGACCGGCGCGGCGGCCGCCACGGGATCAGGGCCGATCACGCCAGCGCGGGGCTGTGCAGCTCGGCCAGCTCGGCGACCAGATCGACGCCCTCGCTGCGGGCGACCCGGACGCGCACGAGGTCGCCCACGGCCAACCGGTCAAGGCCCGGACCGGTCAGCGTCGTCGCGCCGTCCACCTCCGGCGCCTGGCCGGCGGTGCGGCCCTCGACGACGCCGTCGCCGACGGACTCCACGAGCACCTCGACCACCTCCCCCACGCGCTCCTCCGCCCGCTGGCTGGTCAGCTCCTCGACCAGGCGGGTCAGCCGGGTGACGCGGGCATCGATGACCTCCTGCGGCAGGTGGTCCGGCAGCGACTCGGCCTCGGTGCCGTCCTCGTCGGAGTAGCCGAAGACGCCGACCGCATCGAGCCGGGCCGCGACCAGGAACCGCTCGAGCTCCGCGACGTCGTCCTCGGTCTCGCCGGGAAAGCCGACGATGACGTTGCTGCGGACGGCGGCGGCCGGGTCGCCGGCCCGGATCTGCTCCAGCAGCGCCAGGAACGTCTCGGTGCTGCCGAAGCGGCGCATCCGGCGCAGCACCGACGGCGAGGCGTGCTGGAAGCTCATGTCGAAGTACGGCGCGACGCCCGGCGTGCCGGTCAGCACCTCGACCAGACCCGGCCGCATCTCCGCCGGCTGCAGGTAGGACAGCCGCACCCGCTCGACGCCGTCCAGCGCCGCCAGCTCGGGGAGCAGCGTCTCGAGCAGCCGCAGGTCACCGAGATCCTTGCCGTAGGACGTGGAGTTCTCGCTCACCAGCACGAGCTCGCGGACGCCGTGCCCGGCCAGCCAGCGCGCCTCGGCGAGCACGTCGGAGGGCCGCCGGGAGACGAACGAGCCGCGAAAGCTCGGGATGGCGCAGAACGCGCAGCGGCGGTCGCAGCCGGAGGCCAGCTTCAGCGGCGCGACCGGGCTGTCGTCCAGCCGGCGGCGCAGGACGGTCGGCCCGCCCGCGTGGCCGGGCAGGCCGATGTCGATCACCCCCGGCTCGACGGCCCTCGCCCGCTCGACCGGGCTGATCGGCAGCAGCGTGCGGCGGTCGCCGGGGGTGTGGCTGGCGACGGCCTCCCCGCGCAGGACCGCCCCGAGCGAATCGGGCAGCGCCGTGTAGGCGTCGAAGCCCAGCACCGCATCCGCCTCGGGCAGCTGTTCGGCGAGCTGTTCGCCGTACCGCTCGGCCAGACAGCCGACGGCGACGACCTTCGCCCCGGTGTCGGAGGCGGCGAGCAGCGTGTCGATCGAGTCCTTCTTGGCACTCTCGACGAAGCCGCAGGTGTTGACCACGACGACGTCCGGGGCCTGGTCGGACAGCTCCCACCCGGCCGCGTCGAGCCGGCCGGCCAGCTCCTCGGAGTCGACCTCGTTACGGGCGCAGCCCAGCGTCACCAGCGAGACGCGGCGCGGAGCGGTCATCCGGCGAGTCTACGGCCGGGCTGCTGCCGCTGACCCGGCCGGATCGGCACAGCACCCGCCGCGGGCTCAGACCTCGACCGGGTCGCCGCCGCGCAGCACGACGAGCACGCTGTCCAGCTCGTCCGGACGGATCAGCACGTCGCGCGCCTTGCTGCCCTCGGACGGCCCGACGATGCCGCGGCTCTCCATCAGGTCCATCAGCCGCCCCGCCTTGGCGAAGCCGACCCGCAGCTTGCGCTGCAGCATCGAGGTGGAGCCGAACTGCGTGGTGACCACCAGCTCCACCGCCTGGCAGAGCACGTCGAGGTCGTCGCCGATCTCCTCGTCGACCTCGCGCCTGCTCTCGGGGGTCGCGACGACGTCCTCGCGGAAGGCCGGCTGGCGCTGCTCCTTGCAGTGCCGCACGACCGCCGCGACCTCGGCGTCGGTGACCAGCGCCCCCTGGATCCGCATCGGCTTGCTGGCGCCCATCGGCAGGAACAGGCTGTCGCCCTTGCCGATCAGCTTCTCCGCACCGGGCTGGTCGAGGATGACCTTGGAGTCGGTGCCGCTGGAGGTCGCGAAGGCCAGCCGCGAGGGGACGTTGGCCTTGATCAGGCCGGTGACGACGTCGACGCTGGGCCGCTGGGTGGCGATGACCAGGTGGATGCCGGCGGCGCGGGCCAGCTGGGTGATGCGCACGATCGAGTCCTCGACGTCGCGCGGCGCCACCATCATCAGGTCGGCCAGCTCGTCGATGATCACCATGAGGTAGGGGTACGGCTGGTAGACCCGCTCGCTGCCCGGCGGCGCCACGAGCTCACCTGCGCGTACGGCCCGGTTGAAGTCGTCGACGTGCCGGAAGCCGGAGGCGGCCAGATCGTCGTAGCGCATGTCCATCTCGCGCACGACCCACTGCAGCGCCTCCGCTGCCTTCTTGGGGTTGGTGATGATCGGCGTGATGAGGTGCGGGATTCCTTCGTACGCCGTCAGCTCGACCCGCTTGGGGTCGACCAGCACCATGCGGACCTCGTCGGGGGTGGCGCGGGTCAGCACGCTGACGAGCAGCGAGTTGATGCAGACCGACTTGCCGGCGCCGGTCGCACCGGCGATGAGGATGTGCGGGGTCTTGGCGATGTTGGCGCAGACGTAACCGCCCTCGATGTCCTTGCCGAGCGCGACGAGCATCGGATGGTGGTCGCTGGTGGCGACGTTGCTGCGCAGGATGTCGCCGAGGCTGACGTTCTCCCGGTCTGTGTTGGGGATCTCGATGCCGACCGCGCTCTTGCCCGGGATCGGCGACAGGATCCGCACGTCCGGGGACTTCACGGCGTAGGCGATGTTGCGGGACAGCTGGATGATCCGCTCGACCTTGACCGCCGGGCCCAGCTCGACCTCGTAGCGGGTGACGGTGGGGCCGCGGCTGAAGCCGGTGACCCGCGCGTCGACCTGGAAGTCCTCGAGCACACCGGTGAGGGCGGCGATGACCTCGTCGTTGACCGCGCTGCGCTTCTTCGGCGGCGTCCCGGCGGCCAGGATGTCCGGCGGCGGCAGCTGGTAGCCGCCCTCGAGGGGGGCCAGCTGCAGCTGCTCGGCGGTCGTGGGCAGCGGGGCGAACGGCCGCGGACCAGGGGCGGCCTCCGGAGCCGGCTCGGGATCAGGCGCGAGCGCCACCGGCTCGACGACGACGGGCGAGGCGTCCTCGGGGTTGCCCTGCTCGGCCAGCGAGCCGACCCGGCGGCGCGGTCCTCTGCGGCGCAGCGGCTCCAGCGGCGGGGACGGCTCTGCTGCGGCCGGATCCTGCGCCGGGCTGCGGCGCAGGAGGGTGTCCCGAAGCGCCTTCAGCCCCTCGGGAACCTGGTGCAGCGGCGTGGCCGTCACGACGAGCAGCCCGAAGAGGGAGAGCAACGTGAGCAGGGGCACCGCGAGCCAGCCGGTGAGGCCCTGCTGCAACGGATCGCCCAGCAGGAAGCCGACCAGGCCGCCCTTCTCGTCACCGGGGGCGCCGTCCCGGACGACGTGCAGGATGCCGAGGGCGCCGAGCGCCAGGGCGGCCCAGCCGATGGCCAGCCGGCCCCGCCCGCCCCGGCTCTGCGGGTGCCGCAGAACCCGCCAGGCGCCGAGCGCGAGCAGCACGGGCAGCAGCAGCGCACCCTTGCCGAGGAACACGGTGAGCAGCTCGTCGACGCTCTCCCCGGCACCCCCGGCGTGCCACCAGGCGCCACCCGCGGCGACCAGTGCGCCGGCCAGCAGCAGCAGGCCGAGCCCGTCGCGCCGGTGCGCCGGGTCGATCTCGCGGGCGCCGGTGCCGGCGGCGCGGCTGACGCCGCCGACGGCGTGTGCGCTCAGCGTGAACAGGCCGACGACGAGCCGGAAGGCAGCGCGGACCAGCAGGCCGATGCCGTACGCGGTGCGCGCGACCAGCCCCGGGCCGCGCCTGGCCGGCGGCCGGCGCTGCTGCGCGGGCTTGCGGGCCGGCGCCGCGCGGCCGGGCGCCTTGCGCGCCGCCGGCCTGCTCCCGGTGCGCGGGCGGGTCTGCGTGGACGAGCGGCTGGCCATGGCGGGACGCTACCGCCCGCTACCACCCGTCACACCTGTCACAGGTCCTGACACGCCGGAGCGGCCGAGGATCGGCGCGGTCGCAGCAGCCTGTTCCGTCAGACCTCGATGACGACCGGGACGATCATCGGGCGCCGCCGGTAGGTGTCGCTGACCCAGCGGCCGACGATCCGGCGGACGCTCTGCGCGATCTCGTGCGCGTCGGCCACGCCCTCGCCGGCGGAGCGGTCCAGCTCGTCCTCGATCAGCGCGCGCACCGGATCGAAGGCCGCCCGGTCGTCGGTGAAGCCGCGCGCGGAGATGTCCGGACCGCCGGCGATCTTGCCGGTGACGCTGTCGACCGCGAGCGTCACCGAGATGAAGCCCTCGTCGCCGAGGATGCGGCGGTCCTTGAGCGTGCTCTCGCCGACGTCGCCGACCTCGAGACCGTCGACGTAGACGTAGCCGCACGGCACGGCGCCCACGATGGAGGCCTTGCCGTCCACGAGGTCGACCACGACCCCGTCCTCGGCCAGCACGATGCGCTCCTCGGGGACGCCCGTCAGCCGGGCCAGCTCGGCGTGCGCCCGCAGGTGACGCCACTCACCGTGCACCGGCATGAGGTTGCTGGGCTTGGTGGCGTTCAGCAGGTAGAGCAGCTCGCCGGCGGGGGCGTGCCCGGAGACGTGCACCTTGGCCACGCCCTTGTGCACCACGCGGGCGCCCCAGCGGGACAGCCCGTTGATGACCCGGTAGACGGCGTTCTCGTTGCCGGGGATCAGCGACGAGGCGAGCACGACGGTGTCGGCGGCCGCGATCCGGATCTGGTGGTGGCTGCGGTTGGCCATCCGGGACAGCGCCGACAGCGGCTCGCCCTGCGACCCGGTGGAGACCAGCACGACCTTGCTCGCCGGCAGGTGCTCGACGTCCTTCAGGTCGATCATCAGGCCGGGCGGTACCCGCAGGTAGCCCAGGTCGCGGGCGACACCCATGTTGCGCACCATCGAGCGGCCGACGAAGGCGACCGACCGACCGTGCGCGGCGGCGGCGTCGAGCACCTGCTGGACGCGGTGCACGTGCGAGGCGAAGCAGGCCACGATGACCCGGCCCGACGAGGTGCGCATCACCTCGTCGACCACCGGGCCGATCTCCCGTTCGGGGGTGACGAAGCCGGGCACCTCGGCGTTCGTCGAGTCCGACAGCAGCAGGTCCACACCCTCGCGGCCGAGCCGCGCGAAACCGCCGAGGTCGGTCAACCGGCCGTCCAGCGGCAGCTGGTCCATCTTGAAGTCACCGGTGTGCAGGACCAGCCCGGCCCCGGTGCGGATCGCGACGGCGAGCCCGTCGGGGATCGAATGGTTGACCGCGAAGAACTCGAGCCCGAACGGCCCCAGGGTCACCGTCTGCTCCTCGGCAACCGGCCGCAGCACCGGCTCGATGCGGTGCTCGCGCAGCTTCGCGGCCAGCAGCGCCAGCGTGAAGCGGCTGCCCAAGATCGGCAGGTCGCGACGCTCCCGCAACAGGTAGGGCACCGCGCCGAGGTGGTCCTCGTGCCCGTGCGTCAGGACGACCGCCTCGACGTCGTCCAGCCGGTCCCGGATGTAGGAGAAGTCCGGCAGGATCAGGTCGATGCCCGGCTGGTCCACCTCGGGGAACAGCACACCGCAGTCGACGATCAGCAACCGCCCGGCGTGCTCGAAGACGGTCATGTTGCGGCCGATCTCGCCGAGGCCGCCGAGGGCGACGACCCGCAGCGCGCCGGCCGGCATCGTCGGCGGAGGCCCGAGCTCGGGGTGCGGGTGGCTCATGCGGCCTGCGCCGTCAGCGCGATGCCGGCGAGGGCGAAGTCGCACTCCAGCGCCGCCAGCTGCTCGTCGGTCGCATCGACGAGGGGCAACCGGACCGGCCCGCCCGGCAGTCCCCGCCGCCGCAGGCCCGCCTTGACCAGGATCGTGCCCTGGGTGCGGAAGATGCCGGAGTAGGCCGGCAGCAGCGTCCTGTGCTGAGCCCGGGCGCCGTCGACGTCGCCGGCCAGGAAGGCGTCGACCAGCCGGCGCGTGCCACCGGCGGTGAAGTGCGTACTGGTGCCGACGACGCCGGCCGCGCCGACCGCGAGCAGCGGCAGCACCCACGGGTCATGCCCGCAGTAGTAGGCCAGGTCGGTCTCCCGCAGCACCCAGGAGGTGGCCTCGAGGTCCAGCTTGGCGTCCTTGAGCGCCACGATCTGCGGATGGGCCGCCAGTTGGACGATCGTGGACGTCTCCAGCGCCATGGCACTGCGACCGGGAATGTCGTACAGCATCACCGGCAGGTCGCCGGCGCCCGCGACGGCCTGCATGTGGGCGACGATGCCTGCCTGGGGAGGCCTGTTGTAGTAGGGCGTGACGAGCAACAGGCCGCTGGCACCGGCCTTCCCGGCCGCCCGGGCCAGCTCGACGGAGTGCCGCGTGTCGGCGGTACCGACGCCCGCGAGGACGGCTGCGCGGTCACCGACCGCGTCGACGACCGCCCGCAGCAGATCGCTCTTCTCGGCATCGCTGGTCGTCGGCGACTCGCCGGTCGTCCCGGACACGACGAGCCCCTCGTTGCCCGCGTCGACGAGATGGCGGGCCAGGTCGGCGGCCCCGCCGAGGTCGAGCGCGCCGTCCGCCGTGAACGGCGTGACCATGGCCGTCAGCACCCGACCGAAAGGTGCGAAAGGCAGCGTCATGCGGTCAGGTTACCCACCAGCCGCCGCCCGGCTTCCCGTCCGGGACCTAGCCCTCGCCGACCAGCGGACTGGAGGCGACCTCGGTGCCGTCGGGCAGCGAGGTGATCTCGAAGTCGGCGAAGGCGTTCGGTGCCACCCGCTGCAGCTCGCGCAACATGGCGATGGCCAGCTCACGGATCTCCACGTCGGCGTGTTCGCTCGCCCGCATCGCGACGAAGTGCCGCATCGCCCGGTAGTTGCCGGTCACCACGATGCGGGTCTCGGTGGCGTTGGGCAGCACCGCCCGCGCCGCCTGCCGGGCCTGCTTGCGCCGGCTGGTGAGGTTCTCGACGTCGGCGAACTTCTTCTCCAGCCCCTCGAGCAGCTTGGTGTACGACGCGAGGGCCTGCTCGCTGGCCTCCTCGAACATCGCGTGCAGCTCGGGGTCCTCCGCGATGACCGCCGGCTCCACCATCGCGGCGTCCCGCTCGGGGACGTAGCGCTGGGACAGCTGGCTGTAGCTGAAGTGCCGGTGCCGGATCAGCTCGTGCGTCAGCGAACGGGAGATGCCGGTGAGGTAGAAGGTCACGCTGCCGTGCTCGAGCACCGACAGGTGGCCCACCTCGAGGATGTGCCGCAGGTAGCCAGAGTTGGTCGCCGTGGCCGGATTGGGTTTGTTCCACGACTGGTAGCAGGCCCGCCCGGCGAACTCGGCGAGCGCCTGCCCCCCGTCGACGTCGGTCTCCCACGGCACGCCGGCCGGCGGCTCGAAGTGGGTGTAGCCGATGACCTGGACCGACAGCGGGGCGAGCTCGGGCACGTCTTCTCCGTACGACGAGGCCCTCGGTGGCGGGGGAAGCCGGGCCGGGAGTCAGGCTAGCCGCCGGTGCGCCCGTGCGGGTCCCGACCCGCCGGGGCCGCCCGTCCCGCCGCCCAGCGGCCCGGGATGTGCCGCTCGTGTGGTGACATCGACCGCGTGCCGACGACCGCCCGCGTCCGCCGTCGCACCTCCTCCTCGACGCTGGCCGCCGTCGGCCTGCTGGGGGTGACGGCGGCCTGGGGTTCCACCTTCTTCCTGATCAAGGACGTCGTCGAGCGGGTGCCGGTCAGCGACTTCCTGGCTGCACGCTTCGCGCTGGCCACGCTCGCCGTCTGGTTGCTCGCACCCCGCTCGGTCGCCCGGCTGACCCCGGTCCAGCGCCGCTCCGGCGTGCTGCTCGGCCTGGTCTACGGGCTCGCCCAGCTGCTGCAGACGGTCGGCCTGCAGACGACCGCGGCGTCCGTCTCCGGCTTCGTCACCGGCATGTACGTCGTGTTCACGCCGCTGCTCGGCGCGGTGCTGCTGCGGGCCCGGATCGGGCGCATCGTGTGGGTGGCGGTCGCCCTGGCCACGGCAGGGCTCGCGGCGCTCTCCCTGCAGGGTCTCGCCATCGGGAGCGGAGAGGCGCTGACCCTGGCCTCGGCCGTGCTGTACGCCGCGCACATCGTCGGGCTGGGCGTGTGGAGCACCGGCAACAACGCCCTGGGCCTGACGGTGGTGCAGCTGCTGACCATCACGGCGGTGTGCGGGGTGACCGCCGCTCCCGGCGGGATCGTGCTGCCGCAGACCGGCGCCGACTGGTCCGCGCTGGTCTTCATGGCGCTGCTGGCCGGCGCGCTCGCCCTGGTCGTCCAGACCTGGGCGCAGGCGCACCTGGCCGCGACCCGAGCCGCGATCATCATGACGATGGAGCCGGTGTGGGCGGCGCTGTTCGCCGTGCTGTTCGGCGGCGAGCGGCTCGGCCCGCGGGTGGTCGTCGGTGGCGCGCTCGTCCTCGGCGCGATGTACCTGGTCGAGCTGGGCCCGCGCCGGCCCGGCGACCAGGACGTCGCCGAGGAGGTCGGGGGCGTCACCCACGTCGGTCCCGTCTAGCTCCAGGAAAGGCCGGGCCGTCCGCAGCACGCTGCGGGCGGCCCGCCGTCATCTGCAGGCGGCGGCGAGCGCCGGCGCGAGGTCACCCAGCGGCTCGACGACGACGTCCGTCAGGCCCTGCCAGCAGGCCGCTTCGCGCAGCTCTGCGGCCAGCGCCTCCGCGGTGTCCGCGGCATCGCTGCCCGGCTCGAGCCACGACGCGAGGACCCGCAGGACGCCGGCCCTGCGGTCGGACTTGAGATCGACCCGCGCGCGCAGTGCCTCGTCGTGCAGGAACGGCAGGACGTAGTAGCCGTGCACCCGCTTCGGCGCGGGCACGTAGATCTCGATCCGGTAGTCGAAGCCGAACAGCCGGGAGGTGCGGCTGCGCTCCCAGACCAGCGGGTCGAACGGCGACAGCAGGGCCGAGGCGCGCACCCGGCGCGGCACCCGGCTGCCGGGCCACAAGTAGGCCGGGCCGCGCCACCCCTCGACCTGCACCGCGAGCAGCTCGCCCGCCTCGACCAGCGAGCGCACCGCCGCCGCGGCCTCGTCGACCCGGAGCCGGAAGTAGTCGCGCAGGTCGCGCCCGGTCGCGACGCCGTGCGCCCGGGCGGCGATCCGTACCAGCTCGCGCTGCGCCTCCTCCCGCGGCGGCGTGGGCGCGGCCAGCACCCGCGGCGGCAGCACCCGCTCCGGCACGTCGTAGACCCGCTCGAACCCGCGCCGGGTCGACGTCGTGACCCGGCCGGCCCAGAACAAATGCTCCAGGGCAACTTTCGTCAACGACCAGTCCCACCAAGGGCCGGTCGGGCGCTCGCCCTCGTGCAGCTCGCCGGCGGTCGCGGGCCCCTCCTCGACGATGCGCTGGAGCACGTGCGCGACGAAGTCCGGCCGCTCCCGCAGGATCCGCACCGTGCGGCCCCAGCCCTCCTCCCCGGCGGCGGCGCGCTCCATCCGCCAGCGCAGCAGCCGATGGGTGTCCACCGGCAGCAGCGACGCCTCGTGCCCCCAGTACTCGAACAGGTCGCGGTGGACGTACGCCGCGCGCGCCAGCAGCTCGCGGTCGTACGGGCCGAGCCGGCTGAACAGTGGCAGGTGGTGGGCCCGCTCGAAGACGTTGACGCTGTCGATCTGCAGCAGCCCGGTGCGGCCGACGACGCGCCTGAGGTGCCGGCGGTCGACGCCTCCGGCCGGGCGCGGGTCGGCGAAGCCCTGCGCCGCCAGCGCGATGCGCCGCGCGGTGAGCAGCGACAACGACGCAGCGGGCGGCACGCCGGCATCGTGCCGCAGCCGAGGCGCTGAGCCCTACTCGGGCCGGGCGCTGCCGGTGTCGACGGAGGACGACTCGCCCACCCAGACCGTCTTGGCGTTGCAGAACTCGCGGATCCCGAGGTCGGACAGCTCCCGGCCGAAGCCGGAGGCCTTGACGCCGCCGAACGGCAGCTGCGGGTAGGAGGCGGTCATCCCGTTGATGAACACCATGCCGGCCTCCAGGTCGCGGGCGAACCGCTCCTGCTCCTGCGCGTCGTTGGTCCAGGCGTTGCTGCCCAGCCCGAACTCGGTGTCGTTGGCCAGCTCCAGCGCCTCGTCGATCCCGCCGACGACATGCAGCTGGGCGACCGGCCCGAAGACCTCCTCGCGGAACATCCGCATGTCCGGCCTGACGCCGGTCAGCAGCGTCGGGGGATAGAACCAGCCGGGCCGGTCCGGGACGTCGCCGCCGAGAGCGACGGTCGCGCCCTTGCTCACGGCGTCCTCCACCAGCTCGACCACGTCGGCGCGGCCCTGCTCGGTCGCGAGCGGGCCGACGTCGGTGCCGTCGTCCATCGGGTCGCCGACGACCAGCTTCGACAGCGCCTGGGCGAACAGCTCCTGGAAGCGCTCCGCGACCTCGGCATGCACGATGAAGCGCTTGGCCGCGATGCAGCTCTGCCCGTTGTTCTGGCAGCGCGCGGTGGCGGCCACCTCAGCCGCCTTCTCCAGGTCGGCCGACGGCATGACGACGAACGGGTCGCTGCCGCCGAGCTCGAGCACCGTCGGCTTCAGCGCGTCGCCGGAGATGCTCGCCACCGAGCGACCGGCGGGGGTGCTGCCGGTGAGGGTGGCCGCCACCACCCGCTCGTCCCGGATCACCTGCTCGACCTTGTCGCTGCCGATGAGCAGCGTCTGGAAGACGTCGTCGGGAAAGCCCGCCCGCCGGAACAGCTGCTCCATCCACAGCGCAGTCTGCGGGACGTTGCTGGCATGCTTGAGCAGCCCGACGTTGCCGGCCATCAGCGCCGGGGCCGCGAAGCGCATCGCCTGCCACATCGGGAAGTTCCAGGGCATCACCGCGAGGACCGGACCGAGCGGCTGCCACCGGACGTACGCCCGTGTCGCCTTGACCGTCTCCGGGTCGACCGGCGCGTCGGCGAGCATCCGGGCGGCGGAGTCGGCGTAGTACCGACAGGCGGCCGCGCACTTGCCGATCTCGGCCTTGGCGGCCTTGACGGTCTTGCCCATCTCGGTCGTCATCAGCTCGGCCAGCGCGTCGGCGTCGGTGTCCAGCACATCGGCGGCGTTGCGCATCCAGCCGGCGCGCTGGTCGTACGACGTGCGGCGGTAGGCGGCGAAGGCAGCAGCGGCGCGGGCCAGCCGGTCCTCGAGCTCGGCGTCCGTCAGCGGCGCGAACGTCTGCAGCGT
Source organism: Mycobacteriales bacterium (assembly GCA_040902655.1). Taxonomy (NCBI): domain Bacteria; kingdom Bacillati; phylum Actinomycetota; class Actinomycetes; order Mycobacteriales; species Mycobacteriales bacterium. The sequence goes on along the minus strand of JBBDWV010000028.1, from coordinate 2,350 downwards.
CTTGCCGGTCGTGGGGTTGATGGTCGCGATCGCCATGCTGCTCCTCCGGGTGGTCGTCCTGCCGACCCTAGGCTTGCGGCGTGGCCGACGTCAGCGTGCGCCCCGCCCGACCCGAGGACGCCGAGCGGGTCGCGCGGGTCCAGCTCAGCACCTGGCGCACCGCGTACGGCGACCTGCTGCCGGCCGAGGCGCTCGACGTGCCCGAGGTGCAGGCGGCGGCCCTGTGGCTCGGTGCGGTGGAGTCGCCGCCCTCGCCCCGCCACCGGCTGCTGGTGGCCATGGAGCGCGACGAGCTGGTCGGCTTCGCGGCCAGTGGGCCTGATCCAGAGCTGGATGGCACGACCGTCGAGCTGATGACGCTGCTGGTCGAGCCGCGCTGGGGCCGGCGCGGGCACGGCTCGCGGCTGGTCGCGGCCAGCGTCGAGCACTGGCGCGGCGACAGTTTCACCCGCGCGGTCGCCTGGGCGTGGGAGCGCGACCCCGCGACGCGCTCGTTCCTGGCCAGCTCCGGCTGGGAGCCGGACGGCATGGTCCGCGGGCTGGACACCGGGCCGCGCGTGCAGCGCCAGCTGCGCTTCCACACCGACCTGCGGGAGGAGTGAGCCACGTAGGTCGGCCCCGACGAGAAACTCTTTCGCCGCAGCCGCTTTCGGCTTCTGATTTTGTCGGTGGACGGACGTACGTTTCTTGCTGTGAGAGACCTGCTGTTCCCCGCCTCGGGCGC